>CAYGKI010000410.1:0-3036 GCA_964350235.1 uncultured Gemmatimonadaceae bacterium
GTGGTGCCCGACGTCGATGACGGCTACCGCGTGCAGGTCTCCAGCGACCATGGTCGGACCGACGTCGGCGTCCGGACCGATCCGGAGGCCGACCGCTCGATCGATGCCGGCTCCGAGCACGGCGACGTGGTCGTCGCTGCCTCTCCCTGACGCAACCCCGTCGACCCCTCGGGCGATGAGCCAGACCGCGGCATCACGCGGTTCGGCTCATCGCTCGGGTGGGTTCGAGCGGCGGAGGCGTGGGTTCGGCGGGTGCTGCCACTGCGCCATCACGGCGTCGAGGTCGAGTTCCTCGGCGGCGGCGAAGGCCTGGCGGGCCCGGTTGGACGTGTTGCGTCCGACCATGCCCGCCACGGTCCACCTCGCCACCGCTCCCGTGATGCTCGACGGCACCGACGTCAAGGTGGGCTGGCGCTCGGGGTGGGTGTACAGCTCGATGGCGAGCCGCTTCACCAGTGGCGCATCGTCGGGGTAGCCGGCGCGGCGGAGGCGGGTGGCGACGAGCGCGGCCAGGATCTGCAGTTCCTTCACGCCGGACCAGAGCTGCGTGCTCACGGCCGCTGCCGTGGTGGCCACCGCGACGCTGGGCACTCGTCGCAGACCTGGAGCGCGGGCGATCACCCCGGTTCGGCGCAGCAGCGGGAGCACCACCAGTGCGACCTTGCGGACCTGATCGGTGAGCGCGTCGGCGTTCCAGGCGAAGTCCGAGTGGGCGAGCGCCATGGCCTCGTCGGCGGTGCCGATGTCGTGAGGGCGGATCAGGACCGAGTCGACCGCGCGGTCGTACAGATCGCCCACCGCGAGCACGGCGGTCTTGAACAACGAGGGGCGCTTGCCGGACTCGGAGGAGCGGTCGGTTCGTCGACTCATCGGCGTCGGGTTGCTCGATCCACGGGCCGCCGAGCCTAGCGATGCGGGCCGGAGCCCGACCGCGGTGAGCGCAGCACGGCGGATGCGTCAGACGACGGCGCGTCGAACGATCTCGGCGATGCGGGTTTCCGTCGGCTGGTCGAGTTCGGTGAGGAACCAGGCAGACCCCATGAGCTGGTGTCCGGCGTCCTCGTCGGGCTGGTGGTGGGCGTGCTCGCTGAGCCCGAACGTGACATATCGGTCGTCGTCGACTCGGAAGAAGCACAGGACCGGGCGCTTCTTCGCCAACGCATAGCCGGGCATCCCGTACCAGAGGCGGGGCTGGAGCTCCGGCGCCGCGGCGAGGATGACCTCGTGCAGCCGGGCGGCGAGGTCGTTGAACGCGGGCAGCGCCGCGATCTTGTCGCGAACTGCGGAGTCGTCGGTCGGCTCGTCGGCCATGGTCGATCCCTCTTCGGACTCGTGTGAGTGAACAGTCTCCCCGGCGCGCACGATAGGCGCGTCCCCCCACCCACGTTCGTGTTGCACTTGCGGTGGGCCGCCCCACCGAGAATGCAGCGCAAACGGAGTGGGCCGTCGCACACCCGTCGCACACCGGTTGCCCACCCCTCGTTCGGCGCAGCGGGGTCATGGCAACATGGCGGTCATGACCGAGCGCGCCGAGCCCATTGAGCAGTACGCCGAACGGATCGCGGTTCGCACCTGCCCGCTGTGCGAAGCGGGATGCGGGCTCGAGATCACCCTCACGCCCAAGCCCGACGGCACCGGCGAGACGGTCAAGCGCATCCGCGGCGACCGCGACGACGTGTTCTCCCGCGGCTTCATCTGCCCGAAGGGCTCCACGCTCGGACACCTCCACGAGGACCCCGACTGGCTGCGCCGCCCGCTCGTCAAGCGTGACGGCGACTTCGTCGAGGTCGACTGGGACGAGGCGTTCGCCACCATCGAAGCAGGCCTGCTGCCGTTGCTCGAGCAGCACGGCCGCGACGCATGCGCCATCTACCTCGGGAACCCCGGCGCACACAGCATGGCGCCGCTGTTCTACAACCGCACGCTGATCACCGCACTCGGCACGCGGAATCGCTTCTCCGCCAGCACGGTCGACCAGCGGCCCAAGGAGATGTCGGCGGCGATGATGTTCGGGTCGGTCACCGTGCCGGTTCCCGATCTCGACCGCACCGACTTCCTGCTCATGTTGGGTGCCAACCCGTACGCATCGAACGGTTCACTCTGCACCGCACCCGACTTCCCCGGTCGCCTCGAACGCATTCAGGCGCGCGGCGGCACGGTGGTGTGCGTCGATCCGCGCCGCAGCGAGACCGCCGAGAAGGCCGACCAGCACATCGCCATCCGCCCCGGCGCCGACGCGCACTTCCTGGCCGCGATCGCGACCACGATCGTGACCGAGGGCCTCGCAGAGGTCGGGCGCCTCGCCGAGCACACCAACGGCTTGGACGACGCCGTGGCCGCTCTTGCCCGCTACACCCCCGAATCGGTCGCCACCACCTGCGGCGTCGACGCCGACGTGATCCGGGCGCTGGCGCGCGACCTCGCCGCGGCGCCGACCGCAGCCGTCTACGGGCGGATCGGCACCTGCACGCAGGAGTTCGGCACGCTGGCGTCGTGGCTGGTCGACATCGTCAACCTGCTGTCGGGCAATCTCGATCGGGTCGGTGGTGCGATGTTCACCGCCGGCGCCACCGGGCAGCCGTCGACGAAGGGCATGCCCGGCTCGGGCCGCGGCACGAAATTCGGTCGGGTCACGAGCCGCGTCGCCGATCGGCCCGAGGCGTTCGGTGAATTCCCGGTGACCGCACTGCCCGAGGAGATCGAGACCCCCGGCGAGGGCCAGGTGCGCGCGCTCGTCACCGTCGGCGGCAACCCGGTGGCGTCGAACCCGAACTTCGGTCGGCTCGACGCAGCGCTCGCATCGCTCGACTTCATGGTGGCCATCGACCCGTACGTCAACGAGACGACACGCCACGCCGACGTCATCCTGCCGCCGCCGAGCCCGCTGCAGAAGTCGCACTACGACCTCGCACTGTTGAACTTCGCCGTGCACAACGTGGCCAACTACTCGCCGCCGGTGTTGCCGCTCGACGAGGGACAGATGGAGGAGTGGGAGATCCTGCTTCGCCTCGCCGGGCTCCTCGGTGGGGGTGGCAT
>CAYGKI010000411.1:0-3029 GCA_964350235.1 uncultured Gemmatimonadaceae bacterium
CCCCCCCCGGCGTCCGTCGCGTCGGCGACGACACCGGTGGGAGCACTCACGGCGCCGACGCCCATCACCTCCGCGGGCGCGCTCCACGTCCACACGGAGCGCTCGCACGACGCGGTGGGGACCCTGGAGGAAGTGGCCCGCGCGGCGCGGGCCACCGGGCTCGGCTGGGTCATGATCTCCGACCACCAGAACAACCGGGCCCCGGAGCCCATGCCACGGCCGACGACCCTGCACGGTGTCGTCTTGCTCTTCAGCCAGGAGCGCGGACTCGACCGTGAGATCGGCCGTGTCCTGGTGGAGGGCGTGGACACGGTGGTCTTCCTGGGTGACACCACCGAGAAGCTTCGGGAGGTGGCGGCCCGGCCGGGTGTGACCGCCATCGTCTCTCATCCCCGTAGCCCTTCTGTCGCGGAACAATGGAAGTCCCAGGACGCGGGGGGCGCGGACGCATGGGAGATCTTCAACGTCCACGAGGCGCTGGTTCGCGGATTGACGGGATACGCCGCGCCGGCGCATGCCATGGGGTTGCTGGGGAGCCAGGCCGTCGGCCGGCTCGATCGGAGCGTGCTCCGCCTCTACCCGAGGGGATTCGACGAGCCCAGCGTGCCGGCCTTCGACTCGTTGTACGCCCAGTCCGCCATCACCGCGCTCGGGAGTGTCGACATCCATCCCAAGCTCCGGTTTCTGGGGCGCCTGTGGCCGGCGTACGAGCCCTTCATGCGAACCGTCGTGAACCACGCCATTCTGGATGAGCCCCTGGACCCGGACCCGGCATCGGCCGCGGCCGCCATCCGAGACGCCATCCATCGGGGCCGGATCTTCATCTCGTTCGGCGATACGGAGGCCGCGGCGGCTTTCCGGATGCGGCTCGAGGACGGGTCGGACGATCTCGAGGGCCCGGGCGAGCGGACCGAGCTCCGGGACGGGGCCAGGCTGGTGGTGGACCCCGGAGCTCCGGGCCACAGGTTCCTTTTTCGCGTCGTCCGTGACGGGCGCGGTGTCGGAACGTTCCGCGGGCGCCGGCTCTCACTCCCCGTCACCGACCCCGGCGCGAACCGGGTGGAGGTACACCGCTATTCAGGACGCATGGGTCCGATCTACTGGAACCTCAGGCCCTGGATCTTCACGAATCCCATCTCCGTGGTGCCACCCGCCGACAGCGTCGTGCCCGAGGAACCCCAGTGAGGAACGCCGGGCTCGTCACCCTGCGGTGAGCGGCGCGGGGCACCGGGCCCCTCGCCGAAACGACGCGCTCAGCGTCCCCCTGGCCTGGGCACCTCGCGGAACCACGGAGGCGGCAGGAAATCCGAGTCCGACAGGCTCAGCTGCTCGACGTCGACGATCTCGGTGACGATGCGCGACATGACGGTGGCCCCGCCGGCGCCGCCCATCCGCATGGGCTCCGGCGCCTCTTCCTCATCTTCGTCGTTGCGCCTGCCCAGGAGACCACCCAGCCCCCCGAATCCCCCCAGGGCTCTGCTGACGGCGTCGTTGGCGGCGCCCCTGGCGGCGTCCTCCGCCGCGTTGCCCATGGCCTGCGCCATGAGCTCCGAGAGATCCGGTCCCCGTGGCAGAGGGTCGTCGGACATGGCCAGGATCGAGTCACGGTTGAGCGGCGCGTTGGCCGGTGCCATGACCGTATAGACCGTGCTGCGGACGGTGGCCCCACCGAGGCCCTGCATCTGCTCCTGGAGCTCTTCGGTCAACGCGGCCATCTGAGGGTACCCGGCCATCATGGACTCCATGCCCCCGCTCCCGACGGCGAAGTCGGGCGCCTGTTCCGCGAAAGCCTCCTGGGTCTCCCTAAATCCCGGGACGTCGTCGCTCACCCAGAGCTCGGAGAGCATGACCATGGCGCTCTGGCTCATCATCGCGGCCATCGGGTCCTGCTCCATCTGTTCCTCCGACATCCCTTCCGTGGACGGTTCCAGGGTCACGGTCATGATCACCTGCTCCGCCTCCCACCCGTTGATGGTGCGGGTCAGGCCCGTCCGGTCCACCTCGAGCGTCGGATTGAACGAGCCCATCTGCGCCCGCTCCTCGTCCGACATGGAAGCGCGGGCCTCGGCCATGCTGGAATCCGCGCTCTGCATCACCTGCTGGAAGTTCAGGACCCAGTAGGTCGAATCCACGTGATGCCAGGAGGTGAACTCCATCTGGCCGAGATCGAGGATCTCGCTCGCCCTTCCGTCCGATTTGTCCACCCTGAGCTTGAGGCCCCTGACCCAGTTGACGGTGGTATCCGGCCCCAGGTTCTCGCCGGACATCTGCATCGCGCTCCCCATCAGCCCCGCATACTCGATGGTCGTCACCTCCTTGTAGCGGACATCCTGAGCAGCCAGCGGGGAGGAGACGGCCAAGAGCCCCGTGGCCAGGAAGGCGGCCACGAAGCAGGCGGGCAAGGAGAGCGTCGAGGGCGATGCTTTGGGGGACTTCATGAGCCACTCCGGTGACGCGGGGTGAGATGTTCCGCCTCATGGTCTCCGTGCCGAGCCCCTTCCGCAAGACGCCCCGGTCCCGGGGCACTGGAGAGCACCCCGTCTGCGGGGACCCCGCGGGGTTCTCTGGCCTGGCTATCCGTTACTGGCGTCGAGCCTGGTGCGTCCTTTGTCTCATACCACGGGCAGGAACCAGGAGCACTCCGAGTAGCCTGTCGACCGCGGCACTCTTGCGCCCGCGTCGCGCCCCCTCCTCGTCTCCCCTGCTCCGCCTCGTCACCTCTTGCCCCATCCCACCTCGCTTCCGGCCACGAAAGGCCCTTAGACCTTCCTATCCGTGGCCGTCCGCGCGCTCGACGGCCCGGGGTCGGGGTTGACAGGTGCGCGTTTCCAGCTTCTCGTCGGTCAGCTTGCGCGCTCCGCATGGCTTCTTCGGCGACTCGTATGTCTCGCTCCTTTCTCCCCCTGTGGGGTATCTGTCTCGTGGCCATCGGCTGCGGGGACTCCACCACGGAGCTCCCGGGCGCGGCGGACCCTTCCTGGGTCGAGGCCTCGCTGGACAGCATGGTCCTCCCCGGGCTCGGTCTGGAG
>CAYGKI010000412.1:0-2992 GCA_964350235.1 uncultured Gemmatimonadaceae bacterium
CTCGCCCCACGCCATTCTCTCCCGCCAGTTCGTCGGCGAGGCCGCGGGCGGCGACGCGGAGTCCCGGGTCCCCCACCGCCCGCCGGATGGCGGAAGCGAGCCGTTCCTCCGTCAGGCGCTTCCGCGGCAGGGGCTCGACGGCCACGCCCCGATCGTGCGCCAGCGCGGCCCACCCCGGCTGGTCACCGAAGAAGGGACAGATCACCTGCGGCACCCCGGCGTGAAAGCCCGCGGCGGTGGTCCCCGCGCCCCCGTGGTGCACGACCGCCGCCGTTCGCGGAAAGAGCCAACCGTACGGCACCGACGACACCGCCAGCACCTCTCCCTCGGTCCGCACCTCGAGGTCGGCCCATCCGCGCCCCACGATTCCGCGGCATCCGGCGCGGCGCAGCGCTCCCGCAACGAGCGCGCCGAGTTCGGAGGGGTCGGCACTCGTCATGCTGCCGAAGCTCACGAACACCGGGGGCGGACCGTCGGCGAGAAAGGCGAGGAGGTCGGGCTCGGGCTCGAAGCCGGGGGCGTCCGGCAACCGCCAGCACCCGGTCACCACCGCCTCCGCGGGCCAATCGGCCGGCTCCGGACGCACGCGGCGCGAATAGGCGTGGAGGATCGGAATCGTCCCGGCTCCGGGGGGAAACACGACCTCCCGTGCCCGTTTCACCCCGCCGAGCCCCAACACCTCGCGCCGAACCGTATTCACGCGCTTCCGGAACGCCGCGAACCCCAGGGTGACCAGGCGATACGACAGGCGATTCCACCCGGGGATCGGCCAGGAAGGGAGTCCCATCGCGGGAAATTCTCGCGTCGGCACCATCATCGGCTGGAGCATCGCGAGGGCTGCCGGCACCCCGAGCTTCTCCGCCACGTGGGGCGCCGCGAACAGTTTGGAGTGATAGACGATCCGGTCGGGCGCGTGCGCCCGGGCCGCCTCCCACGTCTCGCGCATCAGCCGGTCGTTGATCGGGCCCGCGCGACGCGACAGTCGCACCCCGGCCGCCATGCGCCGCACGAACCCCGTCCCGCCCTCCAGCGTCATCCGCCCCTCGGGCGATTCGATGAGCGCCAGCGACTCGTCGGACATCGCATGAAAGGGGACTCCACGCTGCTCCACGAACGCCCGGAACCGACTCGAGGTGGCCAGCACCACGTCGTGACCGGCCGCCTGCAGCCCCAGGGCCAGCGCGAGAAACGGCTCGACGTCGCCCCGCGTGCCGTAGGTGAGCAGAAGAAGCTTCAAGGCTCAGCGGCGGTCGAGCCGATACAGCTCTACCCGCTCCACATCCAACTCGTCGCGGGTGACGCCGAGCAGGTAGGTGTCGCCGATCTCCCAGGGTCGAAAGCGCGGGGGCAGCGCGACCCTTCCGAGCAGGTGACCTCCGGGGGCGAACACCTGGGCGACACCGGCTCCAGGCCAGAACTCTTCATGCAGGACCGCCCACAGATGCCCCGTGGCATCGCGGACCAGGAGCTGGAAGGCGGGCAGATTCGGCGCGTACACGGCGTTCGGAGGCGGTGTGTAGCCCGAAGATCGTTCGGAGAGGAAGGTCCGCTCCCGGGCCCCGACCGGCTGAAGGCCCGCCGGGTATCGCAGACTCCGCATCTGCCCGCCGCCATTCGCCCACACATCGATCGTGAACGACGCGGGATCGCCCACGTACACCTCGGGCGGTGTGCCGCCCATCGCCACGGCGCTCCCCTGCGGCCCGAGCAGCAACTCGCGGCTGGCGCCGTGGACGACGCCCACGGTATCGACGGCCGACGCGTCCAAGGTGGCGCGCACCAGCCAGTGGCTCACCCGTCTCACTCCAGGCACGATCGGGGCCGGTCGGCCCGAGCCGGCGCAGAAGAGGTAGCTTCCGTCGGTGGTGGCCTCGGGCCGCCGGGGACACCCCCACTGCGAATCGACGGCTTCGTTCAGACGCACGTTGTCGAGCGACATCGTGCCCTGGTGCACGCCCTCGAGGTCGAATCGCGAGATGCGCTGGCCAAAGATCTCCGACACGACGAGGGTGTCGCCGCGGCGGGCGAGGCCAGCGGGGCGCTGGAGTTCGCCGGGCCCCTGCCCGAGCCCCGCGGCGGTTAGCACGTGCCGGCCCTCGGCGTCGAAGAATCGGAGCGTGCCGTCGCCGGAGTTGAGCACCACGATGCGCCCGTCATCGAGGCGTGTCGCTCCCCCGACCCCAAACAGCAGCGCGGCTCCTTCCTCGTCCACCGCGCCGATCGACAGGCTGGGTGTGTCCGCCAACTCCCAACCCTCGCCTTCGTTCCAGGCGGGCTCGAGCGAGGTGACGATGGTGACACCGGCGGAATCGGCGGTCGTCCAGGTGACGGAGGCGGGTGGCGCGTCACCGCAGCCGACCAACAGGAGGCCGGCGAGAAGACGCCTCACGGCGCCGCCCCGCGGTCGACCGTGTACACCACCACCGTGGGCACGCCGTCGACCTGCGTGGCCACGGCCATCCGGCCGTTTCGCACGACGGGGTGGAAAGAACCGGGGTCGAGCGGAATGGCCACGCGGGCCAGATAGCGCCCGTCGGCGGCGAACACGTCCCAGACGGTGTCGGGATCGCCCTCGACCGCGCCCCGCACCCAGGTGCGGTCCTCGTCGTCCACGAGGATCATGCCGTAGGCCGGGTGGTTGGGATACGCCCGCGGAGCCCTGTTCTGCAAGGCGTTGAGCCCTCGTGCGACCCCGTCGAACCTCGCCAGGGCCGAATCCCTGGCGGACGCCGACACCGGCACCGGCTCCCGATCGAGTTCAATGGTGAGCGCCGTATCGGCGTCGAAATCGACACGGTGGAGCCGATAGCCGTCCGGGACGCCCAGCACCACTCCGCCCCGAGGCCGCACGGTCCACGACGGCCGCGGAGCGAAGGGGTCGGGCATCGACGCGACCAGCAAGCCGTCGCGGCGGAACTGCACCCCGTCGTCACCACCCTGCGGGAGAGCCAGCGTATCGAGAGGCGCGAACTGGTCGTCGAGCCGCAGGAGC
>CAYGKI010000413.1:0-207 GCA_964350235.1 uncultured Gemmatimonadaceae bacterium
CCCGGGCGCGGGGAACAAGGTCCGGTGGTGGCTCTTTGATCACGATCGGCTCGCACACGCATGCGCACTGGCTGATGGACCGCCTCGATCCCGCGATGGTCGACGCCGACCTCGACCGCTCGATCGATCTCATCGGCGAGCACATCGGCAGCGCCCCCGCCCACTTCGCGTATCCCAAGGCGGTCGTCGGTTCGCCGAGTGCGGAGG
>CAYGKI010000413.1:217-2976 GCA_964350235.1 uncultured Gemmatimonadaceae bacterium
CCACACCGATGCGCATCGGCTCTGGCGCACTCCGGTGCAGCGCAGCGACGACCACGAGACGTTCGTGCGCAAGGCCGACGGTGGTCTCCGGCTCGAAGGCGCACTCCGATCGCTGGTGGCCCGAGCCCGCTACCGCGGCGCCGAGCAATGACGGGTCGCAGCTTGTTACGCCGTCGCGTGACGCGGGAGCGGCCACGAGTGGTGCACATCACCACCACCGACATGAGCCTCGACTGGCTGCTCGGCCCCCAGCTGCGTGCCTTCGCCGACGCCGGCTACGAGGTCATCGGGATGTCGGCAGCCGGCGAGCACGTGGCCAACCTGACGGCGATGGGCATCGAACACGTCGACGTGGGTGCCTTCACGCGGTCCAACAATCCGCTCCACGACCTGCGGGCCTTCGGCCAGTTGGTGCGGCTGTTGCACGACCTGCGACCGGACATCGTGCACACGCACAACCCCAAGCCCGGCATCCTCGGGCGCATCGCCGCTCGCCTCACCCGCACCCCGCTGGTGGTCAACACCCAGCACGGGCTCTGGGCGCAGCCGACCGACCGCTGGCAGCGCCGCCTGCCGGTATACGCGGCCGAGCGCATCGCTGCGGCCTTCGGGGACGTGGAGTTGGTGCAGAATCCCGAAGACGTCGCCACGCTGGTCGACACCCTCCACATCCCGGCGCGCCGGGTGCATCTGCTGGGCAACGGCGTCGACCTCGGCCGCTTCGACCCGGCGACCGTCGACGCCGGGCGGCGCAGTGCACTCCGCACCGAGTGGGGTGTGGCCGACGACGAGGTGCTGTGCCTCGTGGTCGGGCGCCTGGTGCGCGAGAAGGGCATCGTCGAACTGCTCGAAGCAGCGCACGACCTCCGCCGGCGCAGTGTCGGCGTGCGCTTCGTAGTGGTCGGGCCCACCGATCCCGACAAGAGCGACGCCATCGATCCCGGCCTGTTCGAGCAGGCCGCCCACGACGGCGTGGTGCTCACCGGCACACGTACCGACATGCCGGCGTGCTACGCCGCGGCCGACATCTTCCTCACCGCCAGTTGGCGCGAGGGATTCCCGCGCAGCGCAATGGAGGCTGCGGCGATGGGCCTGCCGACGGTGGCCACCGACATCCGGGGTAACCGTCAGGTGATCGCCGACGGCGAGACCGGGCTGCTCGTCGGCGTGCGCGATCCTGCCGGCATCGCAGCGGCAGTCGAACGACTGGTCGACGACGTCGAACTCCGGGCGGCGATGGCGGGAGCGGCTCGGCAACGTGCGGTGGCGGAGTTCGACCAGCAGGTGATCATCGATCGCACGCTCGAGGCCTACGGGTTGCTGGGCCGCTGAGCTGCGCCGGCCCGGTCGGCGGGGAGTTCGTGCATCGTCGCCGCCTCGGCGTTGTCGATCCCGCTGCGGCGGAGCACGGCCGGCACGGTGGCGGCGAGGATCCGTAGGTCGCCCAGCAGCGACCTGGTGCGCACGTACTCGACGTCGAGTGCCAGACGGTCCGCCCACTCGACCGTGTTGCGGCCGGCGACCTGGGCGAGGCCGGTGATGCCGGGACGCACCTCGAAGCGCTCGTACTCGTCTCCCACGAAGCGGTCCCAGTACAGCGCCGGCAGCGGGCGGGGGCCGACCAGGCCGATCTCGCCCCGCAGCAGGTTCAACAGCGAGGGCAGTTCGTCGATGCTCGTGGCCCGCAACCACCGTCCCGTGCGGGTGAGGCGCTCGCCGTCGAACTCCGGACCGGCCCGGCCGGGCGCCGGATGTTTCATCGAGCGGAACTTGTACAGCTCGAACGGGCGCCCCGCACGACCCAGACGACGTTGCCGATAGATCACACCGCGCCCCATCGACACCCGAACGGCCACCGCAGCGGCGAGCAGAATCGGCCACAGCACGAGCAGGCCGGCGACCGCTGCCAGCACGTCGACTGCCCGCCGGATGCCGTCAGCCGGCCTCATACCCCACCTCGACGGCGTGCCCGCCGCGCATTCCGGCCGGCGGACGGTGCGTCCGCTACGGACACTGCGCTCACTCGGCACCTCGTGTCGGCACGTGCAGGCGCGCCGGCACCCCGACGACGACGGTGTGCGCCTCGACGTCGCGGGTGACCACGGCTCCGGCCCCGACGATCGCCCCGGCACCGACGCTGATGCCCGGCAGCACCCGTGCGCCGAGGCCGATCATGGCCGCCTCGCCCACGGTGACCGCGCCGCCGAGCACCGCCCCCGGCGCCACGTGCACGAACTCGCCGATCGTGCAGTCGTGGTCGATCGTGGCGTTGGTGTTGACGATCACGCCGTCGCCCACCACGGTGGCGGCGTTCACCACCGATCCCGCGATGAGCTGCACGCCGTCACCGAGGCGAGCCGTCCGCGACACCACCGACGATGCGCTGATGGCGGACGCTGATGCGATCCCGCGGTCTGCGAGCATCGACGCGTAGCGACGCCGGGTGCCGTTGTCGCCGATGGCCACGCAACACGCGGTCGCCTTGCTGGCCTGAACGGCCGTGCCGAGGTCGGCTTCGGGCCAGACGGGCGCCACGCCGAGCCCGTCGATGGCGGTGCCATCGCTGCTGACAGCGCCGACGAGCACTGCATCGCCCATGTCCAACAGCGCTTCGATGCACACCCTGGCGTGCCCACCGGCGCCGATGAGCAGTACTCGTCGGAGTCCCGGAGCAGTCACCGCGCCGAGCGTACAGCGCCGCGACCGTGCGCTCTCACCCCCTCGAAACCCCCATCGCAGCCCGAAATTCGCCCCGTCGA
>CAYGKI010000414.1:0-2966 GCA_964350235.1 uncultured Gemmatimonadaceae bacterium
TATCCGCCGTTCCATCTCATCCGGCCCGAGCACTTCGGGCCCGCCTTCGAGGAAGGGATGGCCTCGCAGCGGCGTGAGGTGACGGCCATCGCGGAGAACCCCGCTCCGCCTACCTTCGAGAACACGCTCGAGGCGCTGGAGCGGACGGGTCGGACGCTCCAGCGGGTCAAGCTCGTGTTCTTCAACCTGGTGGGTGCGCATACGAATGACGCCCTGGAGGGGCTCCGCACGGAGCTGTCCCCCAAGCTCGCGGCCCATTCCGACGCCATCCTCCTCGACCCGGCCCTCTTCCGCCGGGTGGACGCCCTTCACGGCGAGCTTCCCGAATCGGATCTCGACCCCGAGTCCAGGAGGCTGGTGGAGCGGTATCACGAGGTCTTCGTGCGGGCTGGCGCGAGGCTCGACGAGGAGGCCAAGGCCCGGCTCAAGGCTCTGAACGCCGAGCTGGCGGAGCTCTCCACCCGCTTCAGCCAGAACGTGCTCCACGAGGTCAACGACTCGGCCGTGGTGGTGGACGGCCCGGAAGCCCTGCGTGGGCTGTCCCAGGTGGATCTGGACAACGCGCGGCGTGCCGCGGAGGAGCGCGGTCTGGAAGGGCAGCTGGTCGTGCCCCTTCAGAACACCAGCGGACAACCCGTGCTGGCGTCTCTGGAGGATCGGGAGCTCAGGCGGCGGGTCCTGGAGGCGTCCCTCGCCCGGGGAAGCCGAGAGGGGGCTTGGGACAACCGTGAGATCGTGAGCCGCGTGGCGCGGCTCCGCGCCGAGCGAGCCCGGCTGCTGGGCTATGCGCATCACGCGGCGTACGTGTTGGAGGACCAGACCGCCGGGACCGCGGAGGCCGTGAACCAACGATTGGCCGAGCTCGTGCCGCCAGCGGTGAGGAATGCCCGACGGGACGCCGAGGAGCTCCAGGCGCTTATCGACGAAGACGGCGGAGAGTTCCAGCTCCAGGCCTGGGACTGGGCCTACTACGCCGACCGGCGTTGGAGCGCCGAGCATCAGCTCGACCAGCAGGCGCTCACGCGATACCTGGAGCTGGACCGGGTACTCGAGCGAGGCGTGTTCCACGCGGCGAGGCTCCTTTTCGGGCTCGAGCTGGAGGAGCGTACGGATCTGCCGACGTACCACCCCGATGTCCGGGTGTGGGAGGTTCGGCTGGAGGGTGGGGAACGCCTCGCCCTGCTCCTGGCCGACCTGTACGCGCGTCCATCCAAGCGGGGTGGCGCGGTGATGAGCTCGTACTTGCGCCAGAACCATCTTCTGGACGATGCGCCGGTCGTGGCGATCCACCAGAACATCACCAAGCCCGCGGCCGGTGCCGCGACGCTGCTGACCCTCACGGAGGTCAACACCCTCTTCCACGAGTTCGGTCACGCGCTCCACGCGCTGCTGTCCGACGTGCGGTACCCGTTCTTCTCGGGTACCGCGGTCCCCAGGGACTTCGTGGAGTTCCCCTCGCAGTTCAACGAGATCTGGGCACTCTGGCCGGAGATCCTTTCGAACTACGCCGTGGACCACGAGACGGGCGAGCCCATGCCCGCGGCCGTGGTGGAGCAGGTGCGGGGGATGCGGCGGTTCGACCAGGGCTACCAGACCACCGAGTACCTGGCGGCGTGCGTTCTCGACCAGGCCCTCCACCAGCTGGCGCCGGAAGCCGTCCCCACCGCCGACGAGCTCCTCGAATTCGAGTCGGAAGTCCTAGCTCAGGCAGGGTTCGACGTTCAGGCCGTGCCTCCCCGGTATCGGCTCCCGTACTTCTCTCACATCATGGGCGGCTACGCTGCCGGGTACTATGCCTACATCTGGGCGGAGGTGCTGGACGCCGACGCGGTGGCGTGGTTCGAGGAGCATGGGGGTGCCAGCCGGGCCAACGGCGAGCACCTCCGGTCTACGGTGCTGTCGCGCGGCGGAAGCGTGGAGGCCATGGAGATGTACCGGGCCTTCCGTGGCCGTGATCCCCGGGTAGAGCCGCTCCTCGAGAGGAGGGGCCTGGTCGCCACGGGTTGAACTTCTCGGTCCGTGAGTCCGTAGTGTCTTGAGGGTGTGGGCCAGGCCGCCGGAGGTCGGCGGACCGTCCGAGGGTCGCTACGGAGGGAGGGCGGATGTACAAGGCGTGCATGTTCTGCAACCGCCCGCTGGGCGAGAACCAGGTGGTGGAGTCGTTCCCGGTAGGGCGGCGTCTGGCGTTCGACGCGGCCCGGGGCCGCTTGTGGGTCGTGTGTCGCCGCTGCGAGCGCTGGAACCTCACCCCCCTTGAAGAGCGGTGGGAGGCGGTGGAGACCTGCGAGCGCCTCTTCCGGGATACGCGGGTGCGCGTGTCCACCGACGAGATCGGCCTCGCCCGGCTCGGCGAGGGTCTCGAGCTCGTCCGCATCGGTGACCCGCTCCGGGGCGAGTTCGCCGCCTGGCGGTACGGCGATCAGTTCGGCCGGCGGCGGAAGAAGGCGATCCTCTATGGCGTGGGCGGTGCCGCCGTCGCGGGTAGCGTGGTGGTGAGCGGGGCCCTGGCGGGGGTCATCGGGACCGCCCTGCTGGGGCAGACCGGCAACCTCTGGAACCTCTGGCTCAACGGGCGGACCTTGGTGAAGCTCCGTCCGGACGACGGGCGCGTCATCAAGCTCAAGCGCATGGATCTTCTCGGCACCCGGCTCAGGTCCATCGGTGGGGCCCCGGAGGACTTCCGGGTCGAGGTCCGGAAGGGGAAGCGCAAGGAGTGGTTCGAGGGTGACGAAGCCCGGCGCCTGGCAGGACAGATAGTCCCGGCCATCAATCGCTCGGGTGCCAAGCGAGACGTCGTCCAGACGGCGGTGACCGAGATCGAGCGACGCGGGCACCCCGAGGCGGTCATGGCAGACGTGGTCCAGGGCGACCGGTTCACCGACAAGAAGGGCGTCCCCGGATACGTCAACAAGATGCCCAAGGCCATGAAGCTGGCGGTGGAGATGGCGCTCCACGAGGAGCAGGAG
>CAYGKI010000415.1:0-2939 GCA_964350235.1 uncultured Gemmatimonadaceae bacterium
CCCGCACACCCATGTCCGGTTCCCAGGTCCTACGCCGCCTCCGCCCTTCCACCCGCCCGGGAACGGGGCTCCTCGTCGCTCTTGTCTTCGGCGCGTCGGCCACGGCGGCCACAGCGGCGACCGCCCAGGAGCCCGGCGTGAAGATCGCCGTGGGCGACGCAGGATTCGGACTCGGCGACGTCCCCCGACTCGACGGCCTCCGGATCAACTTCCGTGACAGGGCGCTGCGAAGGGTCCGAGGCGTGAACGTGACGTTCTGGCAGCCCCATCGGGACAGCCGGGGCGTGGTCCAGGGCCTCGCGCTGGGGATCCCCGGCACGGGTGCGTGGAACCTCCAGGGCGTGGGCGTGGGGGCCGGGGTGAGCGCGGAGCGTGATCTCCAGGGCCTGGCCGTGGGACTGCTGGGGGCGGGCTTCGGCCGCAACGGGCAGGGGATCCTGGTGGGTGGGCTCGGCGTGGGTGGCGGGGCGCGGATCGAGGGCATCGCCGTCGGCGGGCTGGGTGTGGGTAGCGGCGGCTCGGTGAGTGGCATCGCCATCGGCGGCCTCGGGGTGGGCAGCGGCGGGGATCTGAGCGGGATATCGGTGGGGGGGCTGGGCGTGGGTGGTGGCGCATCGGTGCGCGGCATCGTCGTCGGCGGGCTGGGCGTCGGAGCCGGTGAGCACCTGACGGGACTCGCCCTGGGCGGCCTCGGTGTGGGCGCCGGCGGAGACCTGCGCGGGGTCGCCATCGGCGGGATCGGAGTCGGGGTGGGCGGTGAGGCGCGGGGCCTGCTCGTGGGCGGCGTCGGCGCGGGTGCCTCGGAGCTCACCGGCGTGGCCATCGGTGGCTTCGGAGTGGGGGTGGGGAGCGGCCGCGGCCTGGTGGTGGCACCGGGCTTCTTCAGGGTGGACGAGGACGGCACCTTCCGCGGCGTGTCGGTAAGCGCCTTCAACGACGTGCGAGGCGTCCAGAGAGGTCTGAGCATCGGCATCCTCAACATCGCCGACGAGCTCCACGGCTGGCAGATCGGCCTCGTCAACATCGCCCGGAACAAGGATTCCTTCAGCGTCCTCCCCCTGGTGAACTACCATCCTTGACGCCAGGCGGAGCTTCGGCGCGGGTCGGCTTGCCGCGCCTGGCGACACCACCCATCGTGGGCGCTCCCGGCCCCTCGACCGAGCCCCGACCATGATGAACCGATCCGACATGCTCCACCGCGTGGACGAACGCCTGGACCGCGACGAGCCCTGGGACATGGTGGTCATCGGGGGAGGCGCCACCGGGGTGGGCATCGCGGTGGACGCCGCGTCACGGGGTCACTCCGTGCTCCTGCTCGAGCAAAGCGATTTCGGCAAGGGGACGTCCAGCCGTTCCACCAAGCTGGTCCACGGGGGGGTTCGCTATCTCCAGCAGGGCAACGTGCCGCTGGTCATGGAAGCGCTCAAAGAGCGCGGAATCCTTCGCAAGAACGCGCCCCACCTGGTCACCGACCTGCCCTTCGTGGTGCCCAACTACCGGTGGTGGGAAGCGCCCTTCTACGGCGTCGGCATGCGCGTGTACGACGTGCTGGCGGGCAAGTACGGGTTCGGGCACTCCAAGAACCTGTCCGTGGAGGAGACCGTCAAGCGGATCCCCACCATCGAGACCGAAGGTCTGAGGGGCGGCGTGGTCTATCACGACGGACAGTTCGACGACGCCCGCCTGCTCATCCACCTGGTCATGACCGCCGCCGAGCAGGGCGCCGTGCTGGTGAACTACATGCCGGTGACAGGCATCCTCAAGGACGAACGCGGCTTCGCCAAGGGCGTGGAGGCACGCGACGAGGAATCCGGTCAGGTGCGCGAGATCCCGGCGAAGTCCGTGATCAACGCCACGGGGGCGTTCACCGATGCCGTCCGCGCCCTGGACGAGCCCGGCTCGGCGCCCATCATCCGCCCGAGTCAGGGCGTGCACATCGTCCTGGACCGCGCGTTTCTGCCGGGCTCATCCGCCATCATGGTGCCTCAGACCGACGACGGACGCGTCCTCTTCGCCATCCCGTGGCGCGACCGGGTGGTGGTGGGCACCACGGACACCCCGCTGGACGAGGTGAGCCTCGAGCCCCGACCCCTCCAGGCGGAGATCGACTTCCTCGTTTCCCACGCCGCTCGCTATCTCAGCAGGGATCCGGAGATCGATGACATCCTGAGCGTGTTCGTGGGCATCCGCCCGCTGGTCGCCGAAGCGGATGCCGACGACACCTCGGAGATCTCGCGGGAGCACGCCTTGCGGGTAAGCGCCTCGGGCATGCTCACCATCGCCGGAGGAAAGTGGACGACGTATCGCAAGATGGCGCAGGACACCGTGGACGCCGCCGAGACCCTGGGAGACCTGACCCCCACGCCCTGCGTGACCACCGAGCTCAACATCCACGGGTACCATCAGCACGCCGAGCGTCACGGCGCCCTCTCCGTATACGGGTCGGACGCTGCGAGAATCATGGATCTCACGGACGAAAGAGCGACGTGGGCCGACAGGGTCCATCCCCGGCTCGAGATCCTGGGAGCCGAAGTCGTGTGGGCCTGCCGCGAGGAGATGGCGCGAACCGTGGACGACGTGCTGGCGCGCCGCACCAGATCCCTTCTCTTCGACGCCCGAGCTGCCATGGAAGCGGCCCCCGGCGTGGCGAGCCTCATGGCCGAGGAGCTGGGACGGGACGAAGCCTGGATCGCCGGGCAGATCCAGGCCTTCGCGGCCATCGCGGAGGGGTACCTCCCGGCGTCCGCCGCAGGTGGGTGAACATGTGGCTCCGCCTCGAGATGCGCTCGGACCCGGACCTCCACATCCTGCGTGAACTCGTGGCTGCGTCGGGCGCACACTTCAGGGAATGAAATGCTTGACGTGGAGCGCGTAATTCGCGAGGCTCGATGCAAAGTTTGGCCACGGAGGCCATACCCCGCGCGGGGAGTTCCGCGCAC
>CAYGKI010000416.1:0-775 GCA_964350235.1 uncultured Gemmatimonadaceae bacterium
GGAACACCCGCTTGAACTGCACCATCCCCGCGTTGGTGAACAGCAGCGTCGGGTCGTCGCCCGGGACCAATGGAGAGCTGGGGCAAACCGTGTGCCCCCGATCCCTGAAGTAGTCGAGGAATCGGCTGCGGATCTGGGCGGTCTTCATGGGACTCCGAACGGCGGAACGATCGATGGTCGAGGAGCGCACGCCACCGGCACGCACCGGAACTGGATCAGCCCCCGCGGAATGCCGGATCACGTCGCGGCCGATCTCTCCAGATCAGCCCTTTAACGATAACCCACCCTCCCCGATCACGAGAGGGCCGCGCTCACCCGAGGACAGAGCCCGCTCGGCGCTGAAGGACCCTGAGTCGGGGCCGTTCCGGCAACGGCCCCAGGGCCCCTGGGCACGACCAGGGCCAGAGAAGTGGCCCGGCTGCCTCCGACCAGCTACCTGCTAGTCGTCGGAGGCCTCGTCCTCCTCGTAGCCGCCCTTCCTTCCGGGGAGCGACAGGGCCTCCCGAACCTTCGCCTCGATCTCCAGGGCCACGTCCTCGTTCTCTACGAGGAACTGCTTCGAGTTCTCCTTCCCCTGTCCCAGTCGGAGATCCCCGTAGGAGTACCAGGAGCCTGACTTGTCCACGATGCCGTGATCCACGCCAAGATCGACCAGCAGTCCGGTATGGCTCACACCCTCGTTGTACTGGATGTCGAACTCCGCCTGCTTGAAGGGCGGAGCGCACTTGTTCTTCACGACCTTGACCCGCGTCCGGTTGCCCACCACGTCCTGGCC
>CAYGKI010000416.1:785-2924 GCA_964350235.1 uncultured Gemmatimonadaceae bacterium
CGACAACCTCATCACCGTCTTTCACCGCGCCGATACGCCGGATGTCCAGGCGCAGCGACGCGTAGAACTTGAGCGCCCGGCCACCGGAGGTGGTCTCGGGGCTACCGAACATCACGCCCACCTTCTCCCGGATCTGATTGGTGAAGACGACGGACGTGTGGGAGCGGTTCACCGCGCCCGTGAGCTTCCGCAGGGCCTGACTCATGAGGCGGGCCTGGAGCCCCACGTGCGAGTCTCCCATCTCTCCTTCGATCTCGGCCCTGGGTACGAGGGCCGCCACCGAGTCCACCACCACCACGTCGATGGCGTTGCTGCGAATGAGCACCTCGGCGATCTCCAGGGCCTGCTCACCCGTGTCCGGCTGGGAGACCAGGAGGTTGTCCACGTCCACCCCGAGCTTCCTGGCGTAATTCACGTCCAGCGCGTGCTCGGCGTCGATGAACGCGGCGATCCCGCCTTTTCGCTGGGCGTTGGCGATGACCTGGAGGCAGATGGTGGTCTTACCGGACGACTCGGGGCCGTAGATCTCGCTGATGCGTCCCCTGGGAATCCCACCGATGCCGATGGCGGCATCCAGATTGAGGGCCCCCGTGGAGATGGCCTCGATGGCGACGGGGGCACCGTCCGCACCCATCCGCATGATGGCGCCCTTCCCGTAGGAACGCTCGATCTGGGTGAGCGCGGTGTCCAGCGCCTTCTTCTTCTGGTCGTTCGTCTTGTCGGTCGTCGCCGTGGCCATGTCCCCTCCGTCATCGGGTTCCGCTCGTCGGACCCACGTACCGGAAAGTACGTAACCCGAAGATAAAGCGAAAGTACACCGTTCGTCCCCTGTTGTCGATGGGAAGCTACCGGACAGGACGGGACCGGGGAATGCCGGAATCGGATGGCACAGGCCTTGCGACATCCCGGGCCGGGCTTACTCTTGAGTCATCCGTCCACTGGCCCTCGCCGGTATCCTCCACGTCATGACCAACGTCACCACCGGGCGCGCGCGCCTTCGCTTCGACAGCCTCGAGCAGGTCACCACGCCGGACGGGTCGGGCCGGGTCGCGGTCCGGCTCGAGTGGCGAGGGGACATGTTCGAGGGCGAAGTCCCTTGCCTGCAGACCCAGCAGGGCATTCTCCGCGCCGCGGCCCAGTCCACGGTGGCCGCCACCGTCGCGTCCACGCGAGGCGAGAACGGAACCAAGATCCAGTTGGAGGTGGTGGGCGTGAAGGCCGTGAGGGCCTTCGATGGCTGGGTGGTGGTCACCCGCATCAACGGCACCGCCGCCAGCGAGACCTACCGACTCCTCGGCGCGGCACCGTGCGAACGGGAGGAGGACCTGCCCGGCGCCGCGGTGAAGGCCGTCCTGAACGCCAGCAACCGGATCCTGGAGCAGAGAGTCGCGCGGTGAATCGGCGCGCGGTCGGCCGGTCCATCGATTCCAGACGCGGATGAAGGCGAGACTCCCCGGGATCGGTGTGGCCCGCAAGGTCATCGGCCGGGTGGTGAGCCCCGTCCGCAAGCCGGCGGGCTCGCCGCCCGGAACCCTCATCCACACCGGCCCACGGAAGGTCGAGGAAGTCCGGGTCCATCGGATGTCCTACGGGCCCCACCGACTGGAGGAGCAGGACGGCGACGAGCTGCTCCCCCTTCTGCCGGGTCCGGAGGAGACCGGTGTCGACTGGGTGAACGTAGACGGGCTGCATCGAACAGACATGCTGGAGGAGCTCGACGCGCGATACGGGATCCATCGTCTCGTGCTGGAGGACGTGCTCAGCACCAACCAGCGTCCCAAGACCGAGGACTACGGCAGATACTTCTTCGTGGTCCTCAAGATGCTCACGTTCGACGAAGACACGAGTTCCATCACCGCCGAGCAGGTCAGCCTCATCGTCATGGACGGGCTCCTCATCTCCTTCCAGGAACGTCCCGGAGACGTCTTCGATCCGGTGCGTGAGCGTCTCCGGCACGCCAAGGGGCGCATCCGCTCGCGCGGCGTGGACTATCTGGCGTACGCCCTCATCGACGCCGTGGTGGACAGCTACTTCAGCGTGTTGGAGCGCATCGGCGACGTCATCGAGGAGCTGGAGATGGCCGCCCTCACCGATGACGGGACGGACACCATCCGCGCCCTCCACGGGCCGCGCCGGGCG
>CAYGKI010000417.1:0-2596 GCA_964350235.1 uncultured Gemmatimonadaceae bacterium
TCGGCGAGTGCCCGCCCGACGAACTCCTCGCTGGTGCCGAGCGAGTAGACGTCCGCGGTGTCGAAGAAGTTGATGCCCGCGTCGAGGGCCCGCTGGATGAACGTCCTCGACGTCTCCTCGTCGAGCGACCATGCATGCGTGCCCTGATCGGAGGCTCCGAAGCTCATGCAGCCGAGGCAGATGCGTGACACATCGAGGCCGGTGTTGCCGAGTTTGGCGTACTGCATGGAGTCTCCTCGTGGGCGACCGGCGCGGGCCGGACAGTGGGCGGACACCGGCATCGTAGGAGTCTGCGGGGTCGCGATCGACTACCGGTCGGCCCGCCCGACGAGATCCGATCGGCGCTCAGCCGCCGGGGAGCGGTACCCAGCCGTCCTGGTCGCCCGGCACGATCGGGAACCGCTGCGCCGTCCAGTCGGCCTTCGCCTGCTCGATGACTTCGCGGTCACTGTGCACGAAGTTCCACCAGATGAATCGTGTGCCGATCGCTTCGCCGCCGAGCAGCACCACGGTCCCTGACCCGTCGAGCGACGGCGTCGTGCCGGGCGCGATCACGCTGAGGTGACCGGCCCGCAGCGGAGACCGATCGAGCCGGACATCACCGTCGAGTACGAGGAGCGCCCGTTCCTCGTGCTGCGCGTCGACCGATACGGCAGCGGTGCCATCGAGGCGCAGCTCGGCCAACACGAGCGGCGACGAGACGGGCACGGGCGACTGCAGTCCGAAGCCGGTGCCGGCCATCAGCCGCACCTGCACGCCATCGAAGTCGGCCGAGGGGATCGCCTCGGCGGGCTGGTGGTCGAACGATGCGGGGCCGTTCTCGGCGTCGTCGGGGAGCGCCACCCACAACTGCAGGCCGTGCATGCTGCGCACGGTGGTGCGGTCGCCGGATCGTTCCGTGTGGGCGACGCCGGCGCCGGCGGTCATCCAATTGACCGCGCCGGCCTCGATCGTCTGGACCGATCCGAGTGAGTCGCGGTGCACCATGGAGCCGTCGAACAGGTAGGTCAGCGTGGAGAGACCGATGTGCGGATGCGACGGCACGTCGACGCCGACGCCTACGGGAAGGTCGTCGGGGCCGATGTGGTCGCAGAAGATGAACGGCCCCACCATCCGGCGTTGCCGAACGGGCAACAGCCGCTCGACCCTCCCGGATCCGACGGGACGCGAACGGGGAGCGATCGTCATTTCGACTGCGGTCATGGCCGGCTGCAACCCCGGCAGGTGGCTACATCTTCCCCGCGGGCCGTGGGCGAAACCGGGTCAGGTGGTCAGCCGCACCAGGTCTGCGTGAGGAGTTCGGAGTGATGCTCCTCCGCGTTGTCCGGGTCGAACGTGTCGGGGAGTGGGGTCGGCTCGCTGGCGGCTTGGGGGAACATGATCTGCGCGGCGACCACCTTGGACACGTTCGACAGTTCGTCGGCGAGCAGCACCATGACGTCGTCGAGCGAGACGATCCCGACGACCCGATCGTGATCGACGATCGGGATGCGCCGGACCGCATGATCGCGGAACACGTGGACGGCCGCCTCGAGGTCGTGATCGACATCGAGGGCGACGAGCCCCATCGTCATGAGGCCGTCGATGCGTCCGTCAATCGGATATCCCCGGGCGACGCCGCGTGCGACGATGTCGCGATCGGTCACGATCCCGACCGGGGTGTATCCCTCCAGCACGATCACGGAACCGACGCCCGACTCGGCCATCAGCGCAGCGGTGTCGGCCACTGTCGCCCCGCAGTCGATCACCACGGGCTTGCGCAGTGCCAGGTCCGAGATCTTCATGACGTCTCCTTCGTGTCGATGGTGCTGGTCAGGTGCTCGATGCGGCAGTCCGATCCGGGGAACAGCAGCGTGGCGCGTCCTGTGTCGTCCCAGCGGACCATGTACGGCGGCCCGCCGTGGTCGCCGCGGACCTCCTCCACGCGGCCCACCCGGCGAGGTCGACCCACCTCGTGGCCCTCGATGATCAGCTCGTCTCCGACCTGAGCGAACATGTCCGTGCCCCCTCTCGACGTGAACGGATTCTCCGGTTCCAGGGTCGCACTTGCCAGGCCGGAGCGTTAGGGGACTACGTCCTGCGCGTTGGTCGATCTCCGGGACGTCCGGCCCTGGCAGGTCGGCGCCGGTGGCGCGACGTTGGCGCGATGGAAAGCCTTCAGCCACACGGATGGACACTCAGGTTCGAGACCCGTGAAGACGAGGACCACTGCGACATGGTCGTGCATCTCGATGCCGGTGATCGGTCGTTGTCCGGCTACGGGAGATCGCGCCGCAACCCCAGCGATCCGTCGATGCCGCAGGTCGGCGAGGAACTCGCTGCCGCCAGGGCGTTGCACGACCTGGCCCGGCACCTCACCGAGGACGCCTGGGCCATGATCGAGTCGCACCCGTCGTCGACCGGTTGACCCGCCACGCCACGTAGTCTCGGGCCAAGCCGCCCGGGTGGCGAAACTGGCAGACGCGGGGGGCTTAAACCCCCCTTCCACTCACGTGGAGTGCGGGTTCGAGTCCCGCCCCGGGCACGCGTGGGCTGGTGTTTCGCGTTCGGTTAGTGATCCGTCACATCGCCCGGGTAGTGCCCGTCTCACGGGCCG
>CAYGKI010000417.1:2606-2924 GCA_964350235.1 uncultured Gemmatimonadaceae bacterium
GCCTGACCCGCCTCGGATCCCTCGAGGCGCGCGGGTTCAGACGACCGCGCCGAAGACCGAACCGATCGCCGCGGTCACACCCATTGCGAGCGCGCCCCAGAACGTGACTCGGAACGCCGCCACACCGAGTGGTGCCCCACCGGCGCGGGCGCCGACCACACCGAGCACGGCCAGGAAGATCAGCGCCGTCGTTGCGATGATCGCGATCTGCGCCGCGCCCGACGCGAGCGCGGCGGCGAGCAGCGGCAACAGCGCACCGATCGCGAACGTTCCTGCCGAGGTGAACGCTGCCTGCACCGGGCGGGCCGTCGTCGATTC
>CAYGKI010000418.1:0-2921 GCA_964350235.1 uncultured Gemmatimonadaceae bacterium
GTGTGGACGGCGCGCCTCCCCAGGGGGCGGGAGGGGGCACGGGCCGCTGCCCGCGGCGGCCTCCTCATGGGCCTGGTGGCCCACGGCCTCCTGCTGCACTGGCTCGTTCCTGCCCTGGCGTGGACGACGGTGTGGGCGCCCCTGGCCTTCCTGGTCGTGGTGGGCTTCCTGGCCGGCCTCACCGCGCTCTTCGGCTGGCTCCTCCATACGGGCGTCCACCGTGCCGGCGCGCCGGTCTGGCTGGTCCTGCCCGTGACGTGGACGGCCACCGAGTGGCTCCAGGGTCATCTGCCGGGACCCCTGGCGTTTCCTTGGCTGGAGCTGGCGGTGGGACTCACCGGATTCCCTGAGCTCCTGGGTCTGGCGGAGGTGGCGGGAGGGCGGGGCGTCTCTTTCTGGCTGGCCCTGGTGAGCGGCCTATGGGCCTGGGCGGTGGTGCGATGGTCACGCATGGACCAGGGCCGTCGCGCTCTTGCGGTGGCGGTGACGGCGGCGGTGGCCGTAGGTCCGGCCCTCTGGGGAACATACAGGGCGGAGACGCTGACCACCGTGCCGGTGGCGAGGGTGGCGGTGGTGGGCACCGACGTGCCGGCGGCGGCACGGGACGGCGCTAGGGCCTGGAACGCCCGCATGGCTCCGGTGCTCCAGCAGGCGCTGGAGGCGCTGGAGGGCCTGGACGGCCCGCAGGGCGCGGCCTTCGATCTCGTGGTGCTTCCCGAGGGGACGGTGATGACGCCGGAAGGAGATCCGCTCCTGGAGCTGGTGGCGGAGGTGGCGTCCCGACGAGGGGCGGCGGTGATGACGGGGGTCTACCAAGGCGGTGCGCCTCCGCAGAACCTCGCCGTCCTCCTCCGGCCGGCCGACGGCGCCCCGGAGCGCTACCGGAAGCGCCGACTCGTCCCACTGGTGGAGTGGCGGCCCGGGGACGTCGCCACGGGAGCAGAGGGCCCGGGCGTGCTGGGCGGCGCGTACGGCGCGCTCATCTGCTGGGAGGCGGTGTTTCCAGGTGAGGCGCGGAGGGCCCGGCTGGCCGGCGCGGAGCTGTTCGTGAACGTCAGCAACGACGCCTGGTTCTCCGCCAGCGGGGTGTGGGGCCGCGCCGGCGCGCACCAGCATGCCGCGCACCTGGTGCTGCGCGCCGTGGAGCACAGGGTGGGGGCGGTGCGGAGCGCCAATGGGGGACCCTCCTTCGTGGTGACGCCCACCGGTCGGATCCTCCGCGTGGACTCGGGCGTCGGGCCGACCGCGGCGGTGGCGGAGGTGCGGTCCGCCACGGGCCTCACGACCTACGCCCGCACCGGTGACCTGGCGGGGGCGGGGTCGGTGGTGGTGGTGGCCCTCCTCGTGTGGGTGGGTCGCCTGCGCCGAAGGGTGCCGCGCCTCCGCTGACGGGTGGGGCGGCTCCCCTGACGGTTGGGTCGGGACGCGACGACGCGGGAGCCCCCGCAAGCCATCTGGTGTCCCGCGTCACACGTCCGGCGGGAACGAGCCTGGCGGAGAGATGACAGGCCCGCGTGGCCGCGCCCACCGTTGTCACATCGACCGCCACATGTGGCGGGATCATGGCGCGCGCCGGGCCGCCACACGCGCGCTCGTCAGATCCGCCGCCACATGCGGCGGAAGAATGACGCCGCGCCTCCGGCGCGGCACCGAATGATGATTCACCGCCAAGCGGACAGCGGAGGGGTGGACCAAGCATCCTGCGGTCATCCCAGCTCCACCCTCGCCGAGGGCCCCCTCCACCGGTCAGTCCCCCTGACCTTCCCGTTCCCTGGACCGAAAGCCCGGGTCTCGATAACTTTTCCAGTCTATCCCGGGACCGGTCGGAAATCGGACCCGGGCGCACGGGGAATCCGCAGGATTCGACACTGTCCCCGGCCCCTTTGGACGTTCTGGAGCAGGTCATGAAGCAGGGTATCCATCCCGAGTCCTCCGTCACCCCGGTCGTCTGTGCGTGCGGGACTCGGTTCGAGACGATGTCCACGACCGACGAGATCCACGTGGAGATCTGTTCGGTCTGCCACCCGTTCTACACGGGCAAGCAGCGCCTCGTCGACACCGCCGGTCGTGTCGATCGCTTCAAGAGGAAGTACGAGAACGCCGGCAAGTGATGTGGTGCGGGCTCGGCTCGCCCCACCCAGGGCAGGTTGACGCCACGTCAGGACCATCATGCCCATGAAGCCCGACGCTCTCGATCCTCGTCTCGAGGAGCGCCTCCGCGAGGCGGAGCTCCGTTTCGAAGAGGTGGACGCCGAGCTGGCGAGCCCCCAGGTCCTGTCCAACCCCGAGCGCCTCAAGACGCTGGGGCAGGAGCGAGCGCACCTGGAGCCGGTGGTCGAGGCGGGTCGCGCCCTGCGGGATCTGGTGGCGGAACGTGAGGGCGCTTCCGAGCTCCTTTCCGAGACCGACGACGAGGAGATGGCCGCGCTGGCCGCCACCGAGATCGAGGCTCTGGACGGCCGCATCGGCAAGCTCCAGGAGCGCGTGAAGGAGCTGCTCATTCCCCCGGATCCCCTGGCGGACCGTCCCGCCGTGGTGGAGATCCGCGCCGGCACCGGAGGCGACGAAGCCGGGTTGTTCGCGGCCGACCTCTTCCGCATGTATCGGCGGATGGCCGAGCGCGAGGGGTGGAGCGTGGACCTCATGAGCATATCCGAGGGCATCCCGGGGGCCATCAAGGAGGTGGTCTTCACCGTGAAGGGGAGGGGCGCCTACGGTCGGCTCCGCTACGAATCCGGCGTGCACCGGGTCCAGCGTGTCCCCGAGACCGAGAGCCAGGGCCGCATCCACACGTCGGCGGCCACGGTCGCGGTGCTTCCCGAGGCGGAAGAGGTGGACCTCCAGATCGACCCCAACGATCTGCGCATCGACGTGTTCCGTTCCTCGGGACCGGGCGGCCAGTCGGTGAACACCACCGACTC
>CAYGKI010000419.1:0-2910 GCA_964350235.1 uncultured Gemmatimonadaceae bacterium
GTGATTCTGTGGGGACTGCGCCTGACCCGCGTGCGCCGCGAGCCCCCGCCCGCCGGCCCGGCCGTAGGGGAGTAGGGCTTACGAGGCGAGAAGGGCCTACAAGGCGAGTAGGGCCTACGCCTCTCCCGCCTCGAGCCGGTGGCGGTGCTGCACCTCGGGGAATTCGAAGAGCAGGATCCCGTCGTCGGTGACGTCGGAGCGCACGCGAAAGCCGTCGTCCATCTGGATGAGGACCTTCTCGGCGGCCGGAAGCGACAGGTTGAGGTCGGCGGCGACCTCGGTCACCGTCAGCGAGCCACCCTTACGCGTGGCCAGCCTCAGGATCTTGCGGTGCAGCCCCGTCGTCAGGGCCTGACGGCGCTCCTGAAGCGCCTTCCAGCCCCAGAAGAACATGCCCGAGCCCCCGGCGCCGAACACACTTCCGACGGCGATCGCGGCGGCCTCGGCCTCGATGATGCCCACCATGATCAGGAAGGAGGCGAACAGGATCAGCGCCGACCCGAGGACTCGCCGTTTCACGCCGCTGGTCGGGAGCGGAATGTCGGACTGGGGCACGAGCGCCCCACCGTCGCCGGACGAGCTGCTGGCCGGCAGCGCCCGCGCCGCCAGTTCCCAGCCAAGACCGCAGTTCGGGCAGATGTAGTGCTTGCGGCGCGCCAACCAGTACGCGAATCCCCCCAGGCCATAGGTGAAGACGCTGACGCCGATGAGGAGTCCCACATGCCCCGTTCGACTGAAATAGGGCACGCCCTGGCCCTGATACCCGCACCGCGCGCACCGCTGCGGGGACGTCCCGAGCGGTGCCCCGGCGCCTCTCTCGACCCGCGCGGCGGCGCGACTCACGGCGGTGCCACAGGTGGGACAGCGCTCGGTATCAGGGGATAGTCTCTCCCCACATGTGGAACAGCGCATCATGGGCGCCTCATGGCCTCCGTCGACGTTCGCGCACCGTCCCGCAGATTTGCGAGGCGTCTACACACCCGTCTCTATACGTCCGCCGACCCCAGAAGGATTCATCGGGCCGGATCTACCGCTACGTTTCAAAGATAAGCTCAACACCCCCGCTCTGCCGACCCGCGAAACGAACGCCGCGAGACTGTGTAGCACCGACGGGCTCGCGTTCAGCGGGCACCGGTCGGTCCCTACCGACGATCCGTTCGGCCTCGCGGCCTCGCACACCAACCCGGAATCCATGAACCGGCTTCTTGTCAGCCTCGCCCTGACCCTCATCCTCGTCGCTCCGCCCTCCGACGCGGCGGCCCAGGTGGTCCCCTCACCCTACCGCTATATGGAGAAGGGCCAGGAGGTCAGCCTCTTCGGCGGCCAGCTCGCCACCGACCCGGGTCGCTTCGGCTTCGGGCCGGGCGATCTGACCCAGCTGGGCGCTCGCTACAGCGTGGCCCTGTCGAACGCCTTCTCCCTGGAGGGGCTCGCGAGCACCATGTTCGGGCCCCGCGACGTCGTCAATCCGAACCGGCTCGAGGGCGACCGGGTGATCGAAGAGGCCGAGGTCCGCCTCATCTCGCTCGAGGCCCGCCTGCAGTTCGCGCTGACGGGTCGCCGCACCTGGCACGGTCTCCAGCCGTTCGTCTCCGCCGGGGCGGGTGTCTCGTTCGACACCCTGGGCGATCAGGACGAGGACTTTCTCCTGGAGGAGCGCGACCGCTTCACCTTCGGCACCCGTCTGACGGGTTCGTTCGGGGGTGGCTTCCGGTACGCGGTCACACAGCGCTGGATGCTGCGTGTCGACGGGGGACTCTTCTTGTACAAGCTCGGGTACCCCATCGGCTGGAGAGACGTCACGCTCGGCTTCGAGGGTGTTCCGGAAGACGAGTGGCTGTCGGCGAAGAGCATCTCCGTGGGCCTCGCCTGGCGCTTCTAGACGCATGAGCCACCGAGCGGAAGGCGCACGCCCCGAGTTCGAGACGCGGGCCGCCGACTGGCTCGGTGTACACGAGGCACAGACGCGGGTCATCGCGGGGGCGCAGGCGCTCGAGATCGAGCAGGTGCCGCTCGCTTACGCCGTCGGCCGCGTGCTCGCTCGCACGGCCACGGCGCGCGCCCGCATGCCCCCCTGGGACAACTCGGCGATGGACGGCTACGCCGTTCGCGCCGTCGACGTGCGGGCGGCGACGGAGGGCGACCCCGTTCGTCTTCCGGTGGTGGGCTTCATCCTGGCGGGCGGAGACCCGTCGGTGCGGGTCGGGCCCGGTGAGGCGTGCCGCATCATGACCGGGGCTCCCCTTCCGGAGGGTGCCGACAGCGTGATCCGGGTCGAAGACACCGACGCTGAAGAGGGCGCGGCCGGAACGATCGCGATCCGCTCGGCGCGGGATGCCCACCGCAACGTGCGCCCGGGCGGCCAGGACATGGAGGCCGGCGATGCGGTGGTGCCGGCCGGCACGCGCCTCACATCGGGGTGGATCGCCGTCCTCGGCACGGCGGGGGTCGATCCGGTATCGGTCCATCGCCGCCCCGTGGTCGCGATCCTGACGGGGGGCGACGAGCTGCGTCGCACGTCCGACTTCGACGACGTGGCCGCGGCCCGGGCGATTCCCGACTCGAACGCGCCCATGCTCGCCGCCGCGGTGTTGGAGGCGGGCGGCGTTCCGCTTCTGCTCGGGCCCGCCCGCGACGACCCCGCCGAGCTGCGGCACTGGGTAGCGAAGGCGTCGGAGGCCGACCTCCTCATCGCCGTGGGGGGCGCATCGATGGGCGAGGCCGACCTGCTCAAGCGCACGCTCGACGAAGACGGCCTCCGCATCGACTTCTGGCGGGCCCGCATTCGCCCGGGCAGTCCCGTGGCCTTCGGGTGGCTTCCGAGGCCCGGAGGCGACGCCTCGGCCTCGCCGCTGCCGCTGCTGTCGCTTCCCGGAAACCCCGCCTCGGCCTGGGTCACCTTCCATCTCC
>CAYGKI010000420.1:0-2904 GCA_964350235.1 uncultured Gemmatimonadaceae bacterium
CCCAGGCTAGGTTCCTCAACGCGCCGAATCCTTGGGTGGATTGTCACTCATGCACTTGGCACCCAACGCGGTGACCATCTGAAGGCACCTGTCCCATAACTGGTTATTGCCGAGGGGGAGTGTCGCTTTTCCCCCTTCCCCTGGTGGGGTTGCCGTCGGCGGGGGGCGGGGTATACCGGACCTTCGGGCTGCTGGAAGGTTGACCCGGGGCTGTCGGTACGCAAGGTAATCGCGTCGGCTTCGGCGACGTCCGCGTCCCTCCACGCCCCACCCCCGGAGACCGTCAGTCCAGATTGTCCAGCGGGCTCCGGAGCGTCTCCAGCGCCGATCGGGCCACGTGGGTGTAGACCTGGGTGGTGCGTGCGCTCTCGTGGCCGAGGAGCTCCTGGATGATCCGCAGGTTGGTGCCGCCTTCGAGCAGGTGCGTGGCGAAGCTGTGGCGGAGGGTGTGGGCGGTGACGTGCTTCTCGATGCCGGCGGCGCGGGCGGACTCCTGGACGATCCGCTGGACGGATCGGGTGGTGAGGTGGGCTTCCTTCATGCCCCCGGGGAATAGCCAGGGGCGCGCGGGGTAGGCGTCCCTGTACAGATGCACGGCCTCCACCGCCCGCTTCGCCAGCAGGGTGTACCGGTCCTTGCCTCCTTTCCCTCCTCGTACGCGCACCAGTCCTCGGTCCATGTCGAGGTCGGCGGGCTTGAGGCGCACGACCTCGCTCACCCTGAGGCCGGCGCTGTAGAGGAGCATCAGGAGCGCTCGGTGCTTCAGGTTCTTGGTCTTGGCCAACAACCGGTTTACTTCGCTGGCGCTTAGGACCGCGGGGAGCTTGCGCTCTTTGCGCGGTCTCGGGATCTGCAGGGCCATGCGCGGCTGCCCCAGGACGGCTTCGCACAGGAATCGCAGCGCGCTCACCACCTGGTTCTGGTAGCTCTTGGAGACATTCCGACTATCGATGAGATGCATCAGGTAGGCCTGCCCGCGCTCGGCCGGGTCCCGGGGGAGCTGGGGAGCACCTTCCCCGCACCACAGGAGGAAGCGTCTCAGATGCCCGAGGTAGACCTTGCGCGTCCGGGGACTGAATCCGCGGACGGTCAGGGCGAGGCGAACCTCCTCTAGAAGGTCGTCGCCGTGCTGGTCGGCGTGCTGGTGGGCGCGCTGGACGGCGGCCTCCCCCACTTCGGGTGTTCGGGCGGGCAGCACGAGCACGTGCTCGGCCCCGAATCCCTGCCGGAGCTTTGCGATGGCCTGCTGGGCATGGGGTGCCGACCAGATTCTCCGGCCCGGATCCCATGCGCGACCGGGAAGCGCCCGGATGAGGGCGAGGTGGGCCCGGGTGAAGCCAGGGCTCAGCGTAATGTCGATCCGGTCTTCCGCGGGGCGTATCCGGACTGAGACGAGGGGGCGCGCAGGCATCCACTACGGAGCGCGGTCGACCCGGGCGAAACCATGCTTGTTTGGGCCCTCAGCGGCGGTGGCGTGATGCGGGTGGGCGCGACGGGGCGGAGCGCCGGGGAGCCGCGCGCCGGGGGAGGCTGCGCAACCGGGCGCTGAGCCAGGGGGAGCGGAGCGCCGGGCTCCGCTCCCCTCAGCCCGCCGGCCGCCGGCGGCTCCCGTCGCCGTCGAACTCGGAGCGCTCGGTCGCTTGGTCGGAGCCTACGCGACCGACCTCGATGCTAGCGCGCATGTAGTTCTCCGGCCGGACAGGGGCCCCGGCCAGGCCTCGCAGCAGGGCGATCTGGCCGACGTGGGTGAGGGCGTCGGCGATGGGACCCTGGAACACGTGCTCGACGCGCACGGGGTCGTACTCGGCCTCGACGAGGGCCTGGTCCAGGTGGGCGAGACCCTGGAAGAAGCGGGCATGGGCTTCCGGCCAATCCTCCGAGGGGCCTGTGGCCCAGGTCCTGTCCCCGTGGGCCATGCGCGCGCCCCACGCCATGAGGTCGCCCATGTGGGAGAGGATCTCCAGGGGCGTACGGCTGGTGGGTGAGACGCGGAAGACGGCAGCGTCGGGGGGGACGTCGCGCAGCGCCTTCTCGGCCCGGTACGCCAGGGTGGCGAGGTTGTGGCGCAGGAATTCTCGGTCGGAGCGCGTCGCTGATTGGCCGCTCATGTCACCGCTCCCAACCATGCAGGATGGCGGCGGCCCGCCAGACGCCATCGGCGGACTGGAGCACCTTCGCCCGCAGGCGGGGCGGCAGGTCGGGCCGCTCGTCCAGGAACGCGCGGACCGTCTCGGCGGCCTCCACCTCTCCGTGCCCGCCCAGGGTGACGTCGAGCCAACGGCCGGGGAAGAAGATGTCCCCGGTGCGCTGGATCTCCTCGATCATGTCCAGCGCGGGCCGGATGAAGGGCAGGGAGGTGTCCCCGCGCAGGGGATGGTGCAGGTTGCCGAGGCCGGAGAGGACCCAGGGCTCGCGGGCGCGGTTGGCGGGATCCGCCAGGGACTGGAAGAAGGCGGCGCGCACGGCCGGGTCGGCGTCCAACGAGGGCCGCACGAACTGGAAGCGTGCTTTGCGATCGGGGTTGGTGATGCGCTCCTCCTGCGCATCCAGCAGCTCGGACCAGCCCTCCACGCCGCGAAGAGCGAGGCCGTTGGCCAGCGCGGTCTGATCGTTCTCCGAGAGGGGCAGGCCGGGGAGCTCCTCGTCTCCGGCCCAGAGCCGCCGCATGCGGGCGACGGCGTCGGGGGTGGTGGCCACGCCGCGCCAGGTGGAGAAGAACGCGGAGCGGGCGGTGGCGGGTCGATCTCCGACGACCTCCTCCCAGAGCACCGCTTCCAGCGCCTCGGTGCGGGCGGCGCGGACGCCGGGGGGCAGGAGGTCCCAGAACGCCGAGCCGGCGTAGCCGAGGACGCGGCTCAGGATGAGCTCGTCGCGCTCCACGGGGAGCGCGGCCACGGCGAGGTC
>CAYGKI010000421.1:0-1940 GCA_964350235.1 uncultured Gemmatimonadaceae bacterium
GTGGGCCCCAGGACGACGACCCGCCCCCCGGTCATGTACTCGCATCCGTGGTCGCCCACGCCTTCCACGACGGCCTCTGCGCCGGAGTTCCGCACGCAGAATCGCTCCGCGACCTGGCCGCGAATGAACACCTCGCCCGCCGTGGCGCCATACAGAATCACGTTGCCGGCGATGACGTTGTCGGTCGAATCCAGGGCGTTCGCACGGGGCGGGTAGATCACGATGCGGCCGCCCGACAGGCCTTTCCCCACGTAGTCGTTCGCTTCACCCTCCAGCTCGAGGGTCACACCCGTGGCGAGCCACGCGCCGAAGCTCTGACCCGCCGACCCGTTGAACTGCACACGAACCGCGCCGTCCGGCAGCGGATTCGCTGGGCGCGCGCGTGTGATCTCATGGCTGAGACGGGTCCCGACGGCCCGGTCGACGTTGCGGATCTGCATGCGAGCCCTCACCTCGACGACGCCGTCCAACGCCGGACGCACGAGTTCGATGAGGCGGTGGTCGAGGGCGGACTCGCCGGCGGGACGAGGCGCGGCGGTCGTGTCGAGAGCCGGCGCCCTTCCCTCCCACGGCCGGGCCGGAGTGAGCAGAGCGGACAGGTCGAGTTCGCGCCCCTTCCGGGCGACGTCGCGCGGGTCCTGCTCGAGCACCTCCACACGCCCGATCATGCTCTCGACCGAGCGGAAGCCCAACGTCGCCATGATCCGACGAGCCTCCTCGGCCACTTCGAACAGATATCTGGTCACGTGCTCGGGCTGGCCTGCGAAGCGCTTCCGGAGTTCGGGGTCCTGGGTGGCGATCCCGACCGGGCATGTGTTCAGATGACACTTCCGCATCATCACGCACCCGAGGGTGATGAGGGGGGCGGTCGCGAATCCGAACTCCTGTGCGCCGAACAGGGCCGCCACGACCACGTCCCGCCCGGTCTTGAGTTGTCCGTCGACCTGCACCACGACCCGCGATCGCAGACCATTGAGAACCAGGGTCTGATGTGTCTCACTCAGTCCGATTTCCCACGGTGTTCCCGCGTGTTTCACCGACGTGAGCGGTGATGCGCCGGTGCCCCCATCGTGCCCGCTGATCAACACGTGGCCGGCCCCGGCCTTCACGACGCCCGCAGCCACGGTGCCGACACCCGTCTCGCTGACGAGCTTCACACTGATCCGCGCCATCGGATTCGCCTGGCGCAGGTCGTGAATGAGCTGCGCGAGATCTTCGATCGAATAGATGTCGTGGTGCGGTGGCGGGCTGATGAGGGCCACGCCCGGGGTCGAGTGCCGCACCCGGGCGATCTCTTCGTTGACCTTCGGGCCGGGAAGGTGTCCGCCCTCACCCGGCTTCGCCCCCTGCGCCATCTTGATCTGGATCTCGTCGGCGCTCGTGAGATAGTCGATCGTGACCCCGAATCGCCCCGACGCCACCTGTTTGATCCGGGACCGGCGCGGGTTGGGCGATCCGTCGGGCATCGCCCGAATCCGTTCGGGATCTTCTCCCCCTTCACCCGAGTTCGACTTTCCTCCCAGTCCGTTCATGGCCCGAGCGAGGGTTTCATGTGCCTCCGAGGAGAGCGAGCCGAAACTCATCGCGCCGGTGGAAAACCTCCGCACGATGTCGGCAGCCGGCTCGACCTCGTCGAGCGGGATCGGGGTCGTGGGCCGGAACCGGAGGAGTCCCCGGAGTGTGCCGCGGGCACGGTCGAGGTCGTGCACGTGCCGACTGAACCGCTCGTAGGCCTCCGGGTCGGCGTCGCGTGCCGCCTGTTGCAGGGCCGTGATCGTTTCCGGGTCCCAGGCGTGCGCTTCACCCCCCGTTCGCCAGTGGAAGAGGCCGTCGTTGTGCAGCGAGTCACCCTCGGCCCCTTCGGCGCCGACCGAGAATCCCCGTTCGTGCCGCGAGAACGCCTCTCGATCCAGCAGATCCACTCCGACGCCACCGAGTCG
>CAYGKI010000421.1:1961-2877 GCA_964350235.1 uncultured Gemmatimonadaceae bacterium
TGCCCTCGAAGCACAGGCGCATCACGTCGGGGGCCAGACCGACGGCCTCGAAGATCTGCGCGCCCTTGTAGGACGAGAGAACCGAGATGCCCATCTTCGCCATCACCTTCAGGACTCCCTTTCCGATCGCCCCGCGGTAGGCGGAAAAGAGGGCGTCGTCGCCGACCAGATGATCGATCTCGTCGAGCGTGCCCCGACGCCGGGCGTGGCGCAGCGCCTCTACGGCCAACCAGGGGTGGATTGCATCGGCCCCGTACCCGAGCAGGACGCAGAAATGGTGCACCTCGCGGGCCTCACCCGTGTCGACCACGAGGGCCACGCGCGTGCGCCGATGGGTGCGAATGAGGTGTTGGTGCACAGCGCCGAGGGCGAGGGCCACCGGAATCGGCACCCGCTCGGGGCCCGCCGTGCGATCGGAAAGGATCAACACGGCGGCGCCCCCGTCGACCGCTCGACCGGCCGCGCGGGCGAGCCGCACCAGGGCTCCTTCGAGGTCGACAGGGCCCTCGATCCTCGGCCGCGTCAGGTCGAGGGTGCGGTTCGCCCAGTTCGACCCATCGAGGCTTCGGAGCGCCTCGAGCTCCGCCCCCGAGAGCAGCGGATGGGGCAGGTACAGGCGACCCGCGTCGGCCTCGGCCGCGTCGAGCAGCATACCCTCGGGTCCCACATGGTCGCCGAGCGACATCACCACACTCTCCCGAATCGAGTCGATGGGAGGGTTGGTCACCTGGGCGAACAGCTGCTTGAAGTAATCGAAGACCGAGCGCGGCAGGTCACTCAAGCAGGCCAGGGCCGAATCATCGCCCATCGAGCCCACCGGGTCGTGGCCGAGGCGCACCATCGGCAGGAGCATCAGTCGAAGGGTCTCGGCCGTGTACCCGAACGCCCGCATGGCGGGGAGCGGGTCGTCCAGCAC
>CAYGKI010000422.1:0-2875 GCA_964350235.1 uncultured Gemmatimonadaceae bacterium
TCCTGACCGCAGGCGCGAGCGTTCGCTATGCGCAGCGGCTTGAGAGCGGACGAGGACGTCAGCCACTACTTGGCCCGTCGGACGTGGGCGAGTAGATCGATGGTTGCTCGCACCGCGTAACTACGGGCTTCAGGCTCCGCGCCGCTGTGGGCTGCGCTCCGTCCCAACCGGCCTTCCGATCTAGGTTGGGCTGGCGATGAAGCTTCGGCTCACCGTAGTCTGATCGACTCAGCGGCGAAGCCGGGGCCGGTTCGGAAGCCCTGAAACGTTAAGCGCCATGCACGATTCGCTCAGGCGAGGGCATGAACGACGCAGAGAGACTAGTCCAGGAACTGTGTAGGAAGTCATTTCTATCCATGTGGAGCATACCCAACCCACAGGGTAAGGAAGCGGGGAAGGAGCTCTGCGATGTTCTGGTCGTATGCGATCCGGACGTCGTCATCATCTCTGTAAAGGAAATCACCTATCGCCCCACTGACGACTACAAGACAGGTGCGGACCGTTGGCGATCACGGGCAATTGAGGCGTCTGCCAAGCAGATATATGGCGCGGAGCGAATTCTCGGCCTTCTTGGCGAGGCCAAAGGGTCGGATGGGAATGTCCGGCTCCGACTCCCCCCTCAGGCCGAACGTCGGATCCACCGGATCGCCGTCGCCCTTGGTAGCGAAGGAGAACTTCCCTTGTGGGATGGCGACATGGGGAAGGGCTTCGTCCACGTGTTGGACGAGAAGGGCCTAGATGTTGTCATGCGAGAGCTGGACACAATCAGCGACTTCGTCCACTACCTCACCGCGACAGAGACGTTTCTCGAGACAACCCAGGTTGTAACCGAGGGCCTGGAGAGCTTGTTGGGCTACTACCTGCAGAATGGCAGAAAATACCCTGAGAGCCCTGATCTCTTGATTCTCACCGATGACATCTGGGGCGGTCTCACGAGTCAAGAAGCGTTCGCACGCCGGAAGGAAGCGGATCAAGACAGCTACTTCTGGGATCGCCTGATCGAGCACGTCACGGACACGCACGATCCGAGCCTAACCCAAGCGGTTGGGGATCACCGCAGCGACAACCCTGCCGAGGAGCGAGTTCTGCGCATCTTGGCCCGTGAGGACCGCTTCAGCCGCCGAGTCATATCCAAGGCTTTCATCGAATTCCACCGGGACGGCACCATTCGCGCCCGGATGATACGGTCCCCTTCGGGGGTGCTGTATGTGTTCTTGATCCGGCCCCGAGAGTATGATCGCACACTGCGCAGCCGAGAGTTGCTTGCCCGGATGTTCATTGCTCGCGGCTTGAACCAAGAGGTTGTCACGGTGGTTGGGATCGCCACCGAAGAATACACGGGGGAGGCAGGCTTCAGTATCGATGTTGCAGGCCTTGAGAAGCCCGAATGGACCGCGGAGGATCAACGCGAAATGACCGAGCTTCAGGATCAGACCGGGGCGTTTGCCTCTCCTCAATACACTCAGGCACATGAAGATGAGTACCCTGAGGAGAGCAATGAGGCCGAGAAGCCGCACGGCGCTTAACAAGAGGCTTCCGGCTCCGCGCCCCTGCGGGCGCTCCGTCCCAAACGGCCCTGAACTGGCGGACGGAGCTGGCGCGCAGGCTGCGGCAGGCCCTAACCTGGAATCCTGAGCGTACAGCCGGGGCCGTTTCGGAAGCCCCGACACGTTAGGCGAAGCCTCCGCACATGACGGGCGGAAGGACGAGCATTCCTAAGGAACGGAGGGTGCATGGTACCACTGGGTGACCTCTTGCTGTGGTCCTTCGTGGCGATTCTTGTTGGTGTCGTCGGCGGTATCGTCGGAGGTCTGTTGGTCGCGCCTGGCGCTCTCACCGTCTCAGCGCTTGTTAGTGGGTTCCCACGACCGCGGCCAGCCGAGGTCATCGCCTGGGCCGCGGGGGGAGTTGGCCTCTACGCCTCGGTGTTCGCATGGGGCCTCTTGGAGCTAGAGAAAGAGATCGGCGGCTGGTCATCTCTACCCGCCGCAGGGTGGATGGTGGTCGGTGTCGCTGTCACCGTATCTGTCTTGGTGGCGGGCAAGAGCGTGTCAGAGAGCAGGCAGGCAAAAGGCACTTTCCTTCTGGCCCCCACAGCCATCAGGAGCTATCAGCGGGCCATAGCCCCCATCGCCTCCGGGTTGGCTGTGTGCGGCACGGCCGTGGGATCCTCATTCATCAGCCTCGGTCCTGCCCATTTCACGGGCCTACAGGAATTCGCCGTCGTGGCGTTTGGTATCGGCTTTGGGTGGCTCTTTCTCCGTCGTTGCCGGATCCCTGAGTCGCGTGCTGTCTCCGATCTCAGAGGTATGCTCCGGCTGGCGCGAGCAGACCACGTCATTTCCACCGCGGCTCGTTGGGCGGAAGTGCGGAACCCGGAGAGCCCGAAGGTTGATGTTGATGAACTCGGAGGTGCTATCGCGCTGCTCGGAGCCGTCCGTGGTCTTCGGTCTGAGGTGGCGACCTACGGACGGGCTCTTTTCGCGAATGAAGCGCCCCTGCAAGATGCCTGGCCTCGGCTCGCGGCCGTGGAGAGGAATTCTAGCGAATTGGCGGCCGCCCTCGCAGCGGATCGCCCCTGGTTTCTCCTTGAGGAAAGCGCGCCTACCGGGGAGGTCTCGACGGGTTAATCGGTTCGATTGACGAACGGCCTCGCCTAACAACAAGGCTTCCGGCTCCGCGCCCTGCGGGCGCTTCGTCCCAACCGGCCTCGATCGGGCGGATGAAGCTGGCGGAGTGGCTGCGACTGGCCGTAGTCTGATCGAAGACCGGTGCAGGTGGGGCCGGTTCGGAAGCCCCGAAACGTTATGCGCAACCGCGCGACAGGCCGGGCGGACAGGCAACGGTGTGATGTGTGAGGCGGTCAGGCCCGACG
>CAYGKI010000423.1:0-2850 GCA_964350235.1 uncultured Gemmatimonadaceae bacterium
TCGGAGGACGAGGATCTGGAGCGCGAGATGCAGCGGGTGTTGGGACGCCTGCGTACCGACGAGTTCCGGCTGAGCATCTACTTCGGACGGAACGTGGCGCGGCGCTACGATCGTCTGGCCCGGGCACTCTTCAACCAGTTCCCGGCGCCGTTCCTCTTCGCGCGCTTCCAGCGTGGCGAGGGACGCTGGCGCCTGGCGGGTGTCCGTCTCGGTGCGGCCTCGGAGATCCCGGAGAAGCACCGGGACTTCGTGCTGCGGCGCGCCAACGAGTTCTTCTCACGCCCTTCGGGACCGCCGAAGCGGACTCGGGCGTTCCAGTACGACCTTGCCATCCTCTGGTCTGCCGACGACCCGACGGCGCCCTCGGACGAGCGCGCCATCAAGAGATTCGTGAAGGCCGCCGCCGCCCAGGGCATCGACTGCACCATCGTCACCCGGGACGATTACGGCCGGCTGGCCGAGTTCGATGCCCTCTTCCTGCGGGAGACCACCCGCGTGGACCATCACACCTATCGTTTCGCGACGCGCGCGGTGGCGGAGGGGCTCGTGGTCATCGACGAGCCGGAGGCCATCATCCGCGCCACCAACAAGGTGTATCAGGCCGAGCTCTTCAACCGGAACGGGATTCCGTCTCCCCGGACGTTCGTGGTCCACGAGGCCAATCGTGACGAGGTCGTGGAGCGCGTGGGTCTCCCCCTGGTCCTCAAGAAGCCGGACGGCGCGTTCTCCGTCGGCGTGGTGAAGGCGAGCACCCCGGAAGAGGTGGCGGTGCGCCTGGACGCGCTGCTGGCGGAGTCGGAGCTGGTGGTGGCCCAGGAGTTCACCCCCAGCGACTTCGACTGGCGCATCGGCGTGTTGGACCGGAGGCCGCTCTACGCGGCCAGGTATCACATGGCGAAGGGGCATTGGCAGATCGTCCAGGAGCGTGAGCGGGTGCGGACGTACGGAAGGGTGGAGGCGGTCCGCTTCGAGGAGGTGCCGCAGCTGGTGCTGGACACGGCGCTCCGTGCGGCCTCGCTCTTCGGGGACGGGCTCTACGGCGTGGATCTGAAGGAGATCGACGGCCGGGTGGTGGTCATGGAGGTCAACGACAACCCGAACCTCGACGCCGGATACGAGGACGCCGTCTTCAAGGACACCATCTACGACGAGCTCGCCCGCTGGTTCAGGGTCCGCCTGGACCGGCGCGGCTCGGAGCGAGGCGCGCGATGAGCCACCAACACGGCGCGGGCGAGGCACCCGACGGAGGGAAGCCCACCACCGTGCTGCCCCGGTCGGAGCGCCCCGGCCTCTTCGAGGCCTACGGGGTGGAGATCGAGTACATGATCGCGGACCGGGACACGTTGGACGTCCGGCCGCTCTGCGACCGTCTCATGGAGGTGGTGGCGGGCACCCCCGAGTCCGAGATCGAGCGGGGACCCATCGCGTGGTCCAACGAGCTGACGCTGCACGTCCTGGAGCTGAAGACCAACGGCCCTGCGGCGCGGCTGGCGGGCCTGGCCGAGGCGTTCCACGTGGGGGTCCGCGACGCCAACGGGGGGCTGGCCGGCCTCGGCGCGCGACTGCTTCCCGGCGGCATGCATCCGTGGATGGATCCGGTGGGTGAGACCCGCCTCTGGCCGCACGAGTACACGGACGTGTACCGGACCTTCGACCGGATCTTCGGCTGCTCCGGGCATGGATGGGCCAACCTCCAGAGCACCCACGTGAATCTGCCCTTCCGGGGTGACGAGGAGTTCGGCAGGCTCCACGCCGCCATCCGCCTCGTCCTTCCCCTCGTCCCGGCGCTGGCCGCATCGTCCCCCTTCGTGGACGGGGGGCGCGGCCCGGCGCTGGACACCCGGCTGCTCATGTACCGGGGGAACGCCCGCCGCGTGGCCTCCGTGGCCGGTGCCGTCATCCCCGAAGCCGTCTTCACGCGCGAGGCGTATCAGCAGGAGGTCCTGGGCCGGATCTATGGCGATCTGGCGGAGCACGACCCGGAAGGAGTGCTCCGCTACGAATGGGTGAACGCTCGGGGTGCCATCGCGCGCTTCGATCGGGGCGCCATCGAGATCCGCCTCATCGACACGCAGGAATGCCCCGCGGCGGACCTGGCGGTGGTGGCCGCCGTGGTGTCCCTGGTCCGGGCGTTGGTGGAGGGGCCCCTGGCCGAGCGGGACCTCGCGTCGGACCCCCACGAGGATCGGCTGGCCGAGCTCCTGGGGCGATGCATCGTGGACGGAGATCAGGCGGTACTGGACGACGCCGCCTACCTCGAGATCCTGGGGCTACCCCGGGCCGGGGTGACGGCGGGCGACGCGTGGCGGCGGCTCATGGACCGCTTTCCGCCCACGGACGGCGCTGAGGCATGGGGGCCGGCGTTGAAGACGCTGCTGGCCCACGGACCTCTGGCGCGCCGCATGCTCGCCGCGGTGGACGCCCCGGCGCTCGCCGAAGCGGGAGGGGGCCGGGCCGTGGAGGAGCTGAGGGCACTTTACCGGGATCTCGCCTCGTGTCTGGACGCCAACGAGCCCTTCGTCCCGTAGTCACCGCCGAGCACGGCGGGAACACGGTTCCGGACGCTCTCGTGCCGCTGTTCCGGGACCGCGGCGATCTGCTGGCTTCCCACAGGGGGTGGGATCCGGGCACCGCCGATCTCGCCGTGATCCTGGCGGACGCCCTCGAAGCACCGTCGTTCGTGGCCACCGTCACACGACTCGTGGTGGACCTGAACCGCTCGGAGCGCAATCCCGCCGTGTTCTCCGAGGTGACCCGGGGCCTGACGCCCGACCACCGTGAAGCGCTCCTGGAAGCCTTCCACCGCCCCCACCGCCGGAGCGTGGGGGACCACGTGGCCGGGGAGATCCA
>CAYGKI010000424.1:0-2833 GCA_964350235.1 uncultured Gemmatimonadaceae bacterium
GCGTCGCTCGAGGGTGCTCGCCGATCGCGCGGGCTCGACGGCGCCCATGGTCTCCCTGCATCAGCACAACGAGCGAGAGCGGATCGACCGCATCCTGGCCTGGCTCGATGCCGGGGAGGACCTGGCACTGGTGTCCGACGCCGGAACGCCCCTGGTCTCCGACCCCGGCGGACGCGTGGTCTCTGCGGTGGTGGAGGGGGGACACGACGTCGTCCCCATCCCCGGACCCAGTGCCGTGCTGGCCGCGCTGGTGGCGTCCGGGCTTCCCGGCGAACGCTTCTGCTTCCTCGGATTCCCGGAGCGGAAGGGGCCGGGCAGGGCGGAGCTTCTAGAAAGGGTGGCCGTGTCCCCGGAGACGGTGATCCTCTTCGAGTCGCCGGTGCGGCTGGTGCGGCTGTTGCGGGATCTGGCCGAGGCCTGCGGCTCCCGCCGGAGGGTGGCGGTGGCGCGCGAGCTCACCAAGGTTCACGAGACCATCCACCGTGGAACCCTCGAAGAAGCCGCCGGCTACTATGAGGAGAACCCCGCCAGGGGAGAGGTGACGGTGGTGGTCGAGGGCCGGCCGGAGGGCGAGCTCGATGCCCCCGCCCCGGGGGAGATAAGGGACGCCGCCCAGGATCTCCTCGACGATGGGATGCGCCCGTCCGCCGTCGCCAAGGAGCTGGCGCGACGCCTCGGTGTGTCGAGGAACGACGCCTATCGAATCGTGCACGAACTGGAGCCGAACGCGAGATGATCAACCGTGGGCTGTTGATGCTCCTCACGTTGGCGCTTCCCGCACCCGTCCTGGCGCAGGCGGATTCCGTGCGTATCGCTCGTCTCGAGTATGGAGGGGGCGGAGACTGGTACGCCAACCCGTCGTCCCTCCCCAACCTTCTGGCCGCGGTTCGAGAGCGTACGGGCATTCCGGCCGTGCGACGCGAAACCAACGTCACGCCCCTCGACCCGGCGCTTCCCGACTACCCGTACGTGTACATGACCGGGCACGGGGAAGTGCGATTCACCCCCCAGGAGCGAGCTCGGCTTCGGGAGTACCTCACCAACGGCGGGTTCCTGCACGCGGACGACAACTACGGACTGGACGAGTCCTTCCGCCGTGAGATGGCGCAGATCTTCCCCGAGTTGGCGTTGACGGAGATTCCTCCGGAGCATCCCGTGTTCCGGGTGTTCTACGACTTTCCCGAAGGGTTGCCCAAGATCCACGAGCACGACGGGGCGCCGCCGCAGGCCTTCGGACTCTTCCACGAGGGCCGGCTGGTCGTCTTCTACTCCTTCGAGACGGACCTGGGAGACGGGTGGGAGGATGCCGACGTGCACGACGACGCTCCTGAGGTGCGGGAGCAGGCCCTCCGCATGGGCGTGAATCTGGTGCTCTACGCACTGGGGCAGGCCGCCTCGTGACCCCCCATGCCCGTGACCTGGTCTCCCGCGTCTCTGCGGTACGCAGGTATCTCTACCGGAGATCCGCATGGGCGGCGGGCGCCTGGCTGGTCTCGGGCGTGGTGCTCGCGTGGGTGCTCGCCTGGATCCTCTCCGGCGAGTCGGGATGGCGTCCGGGCAGCATGGCACCCCTGGTTATCGACGGGCTGATCCTCGCCTGGCTGGCCATGGGCGTATGGCTGTTCCGACGACGTATGGCGCGCTGGCTGGAGGACGAGCCGCTGGCCCATTCCATCGAGGGCGCCCTCGCGTTGCCCCGAGGTGAGGTCCGCGGGCCGCTCGAGCTCACAGCCGCGGTCCCCGCCGGCGTCTCGGCGGCGCTCGCCGATCATGCCTCTCGCCACGCGGTGGCCCGTATGGGGAGCCGCCGGGAGCCGGAGCTGGCCGGTGCCATGGGCCAGCGGGTCCAGCGGTGGAGCCGCCTGGGATGGAGGACCCTCCTGATGGGCGGCCTGACGGTGCTGGTGCTGACCGCCATGGCGCCTCGGCGGTCCCTGACCGCCTCCGCCGGGCTGGCGACGCCGCTCCGGGTCCTGTCCGGGCCGAGCCTACCCGCGCTCCAGGTGCAGCCCGGAGATGCGGAGGTGCTCAGGGGATCGGACGTCCGGGTGGTGGTGGACGCTCCTGGCCGCCGGACGGTGGAGCTCCGATGGCAGCAGGTGGGGGAGGTCCCCCGTACCGAGACGGTGGACGTTGTCGAGGGCCGAGCCACGTGGGTCATCGAGAACGTGGCCGCGGCCGTGGACTATTCCGTTCGCGGGGACGACGGGGCCGGCAGCGGGGGCTTCCGCCTTACGGCCGTCGATCCCCTGTTCGTCGGCGACCTGGAGATCGAGGTCACGTTCCCTCCGCACACCGGGTTGCCGTCCGAGACGTTCCGGGGTGCCGCGCCGGCCCTGCGATTGCCCGCCGGATCCCGATTCGACTTCGACGGCCGCGCCAATCGCCCGCTGGCGTCAGCCAGCCTCGTCGACGAGACCGGCGAGGGGGCGGCGGATCTCACCGTCGACGGTGGTGCTTTCGGCGGCGCCTGGAATCCCGTGGCGAGCGGGGTGTACGCCTGGCGGTTCTCCGATGCCCAGGGTGGGGAGCCGGAGGTCGTGCCGGAGCCCCTGGACCTGGAGATCGTCCCCGACGCGTCCCCCCTGGTGGAGATCGTCGAGCCGGGCGTGGACACCGTCCTCGCCAGCGACCTCCGTCAGCCCGTGGGCATCGAGATGGCGGACGACTATGGTGTGGCCGCCCTGGAGATCGTGGCGTGGCGGGCCACGGCCCTCGGGGAGGAGCGGGAGCCCGTCGTCCAGCGGTTCGATCTGGGTGGCGCGAGACTCGCCTCCGCCCGGCCCGTCCTGAGCTTCCAGTCGTGGGGCCTGCTTCCCGGTGACGAGGTTCG
>CAYGKI010000425.1:0-2833 GCA_964350235.1 uncultured Gemmatimonadaceae bacterium
GCGATGGGGGCCGACACCGCCACTACCCCGTCGAAGCGGCCCAGAGTTCGCGTCTGAATCCGTTCGCTGAGCGAGGAATCGCCTCCTGCGTTGCCGAATCCGTGCAACGTGGTCACCGTGGCGATGCTCCGGCGGCGCGCATGCCCGGGATGCAGAAGATCGGGCCGATGGCCGTGGGTGTGGAGCACGTGGGGCTGGATGGCATCGAGGACCGCGCCCACCCTCCGGATCTCCTGGAAGTACCCACGACGGGACACCTCGATGACCTCTGTGGCCACGCCCGCCCGGTGCATGGGATCGATGAAGGGACCGGAATTTGCTCCTGGCTCGAGGACGGCGATCACCGATACTTCGTGACCGCGCCGCACGAGCCCGCAGGAAAGTCCCTGAATGACTCGCTCGAGTCCTCCGAACGCCGCAGGCGCACATATATGAACGACTTTCAGCGCATCAACTCCCAAGAGCCTACTCCCGAGGCTTGGACCGTCCAGACGTCGGGTACGGCCCCCTAGCGTCGGCAAGCGTCGTGCCGGACTCCGCGAAGCCCGTTCTACCCGTCCACGCTCATGAGGTCCGCCCCGAGCGATGGGGCGACGCTGCCCTTTTCGCCTGGGCTCTCGCCCTGGCGTTCACGTGCCTCTGGCCCGCCGGCGGAGATGGGGCGCCAGCCATCGAGATCTGCGTTCTCTGCGGTGACCGGGGCATGGCCGACGGGATCCTGAACGCGCTGCTCTACCTCCCCCTGGGCATGTACCTGCGACTGCGGAGGGGCTGGTCGGGTCGCCGGATCCTGGGCGCCGCACTCTGTCTCTCCCTGTGCGTCGAGGTGGCGCAGCTGTTCATTCCGGGGCGTTTCACGTCGGTGGGTGACCTGGCGTGGAACAGCGCCGGGGGACTGTTGGGCGCCCTTTGGGCTCCGAAGATCGGGCGGATCCTCTCTCGTCAGGCCGGCCTACCAGCGACGGTCACGGTATCCATGCTCGTGTGCATGGCCCTCCTGGCCCCCGCGGTGCTGTTCGTCCCCGCCACCAGGGACGCACCACTCTTCGTGGGATGGAATCCCGACCTGGCCGACATGACAGGGTACCCCGGACCCGTCCTGTCCTCGGTCCTGGGCGGAACCGCATTGCAGCCCGGGACTCCGGTGGACGCTCGCTGGATGGAGGAATCGTTGCTCTCGGGCCACAGGTTGAGGGTCGCGTTCCTCACAGCGGCCCCTCGCGCCGGCATGGCTCCGCTGTTCCACGTCACCGACGGAGAGAAATCCGCCATTCTCGTCACGGTACGCGGCACCGACTTCGTCATCGAGCTCCGGACGCGCGCCACGAGCCTCGGACTGGACAGCCCCCTCCTCCTCTTCCCCGGGCAGCTGGAGGGCACGAACCCAGGCGATACCCTGGTTTCCGAGATTTCCTGGGACGATCGGACCGGCGTCGTGGTGGAATCCTCGGCACGACGATCCACGCTGGCTCCGAGACCCGATCGCGGCTGGGCTCTGCTCCTCGGGTACGGAAGCAGCATCCCCGTCTATGCCCGCATCGCCGACGCGGTCTGGATGATGCTATTACTCTTCCCGCTGGGGCTCGTATCCGCCGCTCGACGCGACCGCATGGCGGTTCTCGTCGTCCTCGTCGGCGTATGCGCCGCCGCCGTCGCGTGGACCGTTCTGCGGCTCCCGGCCTGGGAGAGCATGATCGCCGGGTTCGCGGCGTGGCTCCTCGGAACACGTCGATTCCCATGGACCGTCAAGAAGATCGACACATGACCAAACGCTACCGGCAGTGGGCCAGGACGCTGGGCGTATATCTCGCCATCATCGCCGTCACCCTGGGCTTGTTGGACGTGATGCTGATGGTGACGGGACTCTTCCCGCCCCCTCACGACTACGGAGATCCGGAGGTTGGGTGGTTGGCGGCGCCCGCGACGGGCGAAGCCGTGGACGCGGGGTGCGTGGAGTTCGCCAGCGAGACCATCTACCGGTACAGGCGAAACGCCGACGGCTACCGTACCGCCGCCACCGCCGAGGAGCTGAGAGGCCCGGGTGACCGCCTGGAGATCGCGGTCACGGGAGACTCGCACACGGACCTGTGCGCGCCGAACGAGGAGACCCACTTCGGCCTTACCGAGGTCGGGCTGGAGGAGGCGGGCATTCCCAGCACGGTGTTCTCCTACGGGGCGGGAAGGTACTCACCGCTACAGGCGTTTCTGGCCATCGAGCCGGGCATCAAGGCCTACGAAGCGGACGTCCTGATCCTCAACCTCTATACCGGCAACGACTTCTACGACATGCTGCGTGTGGACGATCGTCCGCACTTTCAGCGCGACGGAGACGGCTACCGTATCGCCGATCCCGTCTGGTACCAGTACGACGAGCCCGGCGTGGTGCACCGCAGCAGGGTGCTCCACGCGCTGGGCTCGCTGGCCGACGCCACGGGAATCGGCGGCATCATGCAGCGGCTGAGGTACCTGTCCGCGGCCGCGCGGGAGCAGGGCGAGCCCATCACCACGGTGTTCAGCTACGTGAACGACCTGCGGAAGGCCACGGCTCCGGAAGTAGGGTATCCCGGCGCCTTCGCCGCCCAGATGCTGAACCAGCAGCTCTTCTTCTACCGTTTCCCCGGGGCCACCGCCGAAGGGGTCGCGCGCGTGGAGGCGGTGCTCCGGCTGATCCGTGAGCGTTACCCCGACCTGGTCCTCGTGCTCAGCCCCATCCCGTCCTATCAGGTGGTTCATCCCACGCCCGTCGACCCCGCGCTGGAACGGGTGACCTCGAGGCTCCCCATGAGCTACTCGGACGGGGTGCGGCAGGAGGAAGACCTGTATCGGGGACTCG
>CAYGKI010000426.1:0-2826 GCA_964350235.1 uncultured Gemmatimonadaceae bacterium
CGCGATCATGTGGCCGCCGTGGGGGAAGACCTGCTTGCGGCTGAAGCCCTCGGCCTCCATCGCGTCGATCATGCGGCCGAATTCGCCGAGGCCGTAGCTCAGCGCGGGGTCCATCTGGAAGAGGTCCAGCCCCTCCCGCATGCCGCCGTAGCGGATGAGGTTCTCGACGTCCCGGCACGAGAACAGGTTCTCGCCCGCTGCCAGGCGGCGATCATAGACGGCGGCCAGTTCGTGCATCAGGCGGTAGTCGAGCGGGTCGCCCGGCTCCTCGTACCAGCGCAGCCCGAAGTCGGCCATCGCCTCGCCATAGGCGATCGCGGTCGGGATGTCGAAGCGTCCGTTGGCGTCAACCGCGAGGCGCTCGGCGTCGCCGATCACGGCGAGCGCTGCCTCGATCCGGGCCATGTCCTCCTTCAGGTCGGCGCCGCCGATCTTCATCTTGAAGGAGGTGTAGCCCTGGTCGGCATAGCCGCGCATCTCGTCCTGCAGCCGCCCGATCGAGTCCTCCGGATAGTAGTAGCCGCCGGCCGCATAGACCGGCATCCGCGACCGCGCTTCGACACCGTAGCTGTCGGCGATCAGTTTCCAGGCCGGCACGTCGGCAAGCTTCGCGTTGAGGTCCCAGAGCGCCAGTTCGACCGCGGCGACAGCATGGGCGCGATCGCCATGGCCGCCGGGCTTCTCGTTCTTGAGCATGATCCGGAACGCCTTGGCCGGATCGAAGGCCGTGCCTGCATCGTCAAGCAGGTCCTCGTCCTTCGCCTTGGCGAGCCGCGCCAGGAACCGCTCGCGGAGCAGGCCGCTCTGGGCGAAGCGCCCGATCGAGTCGAACGCAACGCCAGTGACCGGCTTGCCGTCCCGGATGACGTCGCTGACGACGGCGACGAGCGAGACCGTGTGCTCGGAGAAGTTGACGACGGAGTTCTGGATGTTGGCCTCGAGCGGTATGGACCGCTCGCGGATTTCGACGATACGCACGGGGCTGCCTTTCAGATCTTTCGAAGCGCGGTCTCGAGCGCGGCCACGCCGGTCTCGATCTCGCGCGGGCCGACAATAAGCGGCGGGTAGAAGTGCGCGCTCATGTTGGTCTTGTCGCGGGCGACGCGGACCAGGAGGCCGGCGTCATACGCTTCCTTCCGAAGCTTTCTGACCGCCGCATCCGGATCGGGAAGGTCGGAGATATCGGCGATGACGCTGGAGAGGAGGCCGATCACGGACACTTCGCGGAGCCGCGGCACGGTCTTGAACAACTGCATCAGCGCGTCATGCAGGACGTCTTCCATCTCGGCCGTATGGGCGACGAGGTCCTCGTCCTCCATGACGTCGAGGGTCGCGAGCGCCGCCGCGCATGCCACAGGGTGGCCGGCATAGGTGTTGAGGTGGAGAAGCGGCACCTGGCTGAAGACCTCGTTGACCCGGCCCGAGACCGCGACCGCGCCCATCGGGATGTAGCCGCTGGTCAGGCCCTTGGCATAGCTGACGATGTCGCCGCGGACGCCGAAATGCTCCGCACCAAACATCTTGCCGGTCCGGCCGAAACCGCAGACCACCTCGTCGATGATGAGGAGGATGCCGTAGGCGTCGCAGAGCCTGCGCAACCCGGCGAAGTAGCCCGAGTGCGGGATCTTCACCGCGCCCGGAATGGCGACCGGCTCGGCGATGATGGCCGCGACCGTCTCCGGTCCCTCCGCCTGGATCATCGCCTCGAGGTCGGCGAGCGACAGGTCGTCGGTGTTGGAGGATTCGCGATGGCCGCGCGCCGCCCGGGTCGGCGGAGTCGTCTGGAGGAAGTCGGGTGCCAGCGGCCCGAAGCCGGCCTTGAAGGCATCGACACCGGTGGCGGCCGAAGCGGCGATGGAGGAGCCGTGGTAGGAGCCCAGCCGCGAGATCACCTTGGTCCGCTGCGGCTCGCCACGACGGGAATGGAAGGTCCGCGCGATCTTGAAGGCGAGCTCGTTGGACTCGCTGCCCGAGTTGGTGAACGAGAAGACCGGGTCGTCGCAGGCAACGATCCCCGCGAGGCGCTCCGCGAGTTCGCCCACGTAGGGGTGCGAAAGCCCGGCGTCGAGCGCGATGAACTCGAGCATCGCGACCTGGTCGGCAATCCGGCTCGCCACCTCCGGACGGCCATGGCCGATCTGGCAGGCGCCGAGGTGACTGCCGGCATCGAGCAGCTTGTGACCGGACTCGTCGAAGACGTAGGCGCCCTCGCCGCGCGTGATGATCTTGGGATAGCCGTCGGGATACTCGCGCTCGAGCGCGACGAAGTCCGCCAGGAAGTGCCGGACACGACGGATGGCACGGCTACGGGGAGTCGCCGCGATTTCTGAAACGATGGTGGAGTCCATGGTCTTGCTCTGCTCTCAGGACCGCATCACGAAGGGGTCCTGCACGTCGTCGCTCAGTTCGCACCAGACGCTCTTCGTCTGGAGGTACTCGTCGATTGCCTCGATGCCGTTCTGGCGGCCGTGGCCGCTCGACTTGAAGCCGCCGAAGGGCGAGTTGAACGTCATCGCGCGGTACATGTTCACCCACACCGTGCCGGCCTGGAGCCTCCGCGCCATGCGGTGGCCGCGACGGATGTCGAGGGTCCAGACACCGGCGGCGAGGCCGAAATCGGTGCCGTTGGCGATCGCCACGGCCTCGTCCTCTTCATCGAACGGAATCACCGACAGGACGGGGCCGAAGACCTCGTTCTGCGCGATGAAGCTGTCCGGCGTGACGTTGGTCAGGATCGTCGGCGAGAAGAAGTAGCCGTTGGGAAGCGACTCGGGATTGGCGCGCTTGCCGCCGAAGACGATTTCGGCGCCTTCGGAGACGGCCTTC
>CAYGKI010000427.1:0-1324 GCA_964350235.1 uncultured Gemmatimonadaceae bacterium
GTTCCCGGTGCTGTTCGCGATTCCGCGGACGGTCGGGTGGTTGGACCAGTGGCAGGAGATGCTCGAAGACGACGAGCAGAGGATCGCGCGCCCGAGGCAGGTGTTCACCGGGCGTCGTGAGCGCACCTTCGTGCCCGTCGAGGAGCGCTGAGCGAGCGCCTCTGCGTCGTCGACGTCGGGCTCGACGGTCTCGACGGAGCGATCGGCGCGACGTTCCTGGTCGGCGACGAGCTCGTTCTCGTCGATCCGGGCCCGTCGACCAGCCTGACTCGGCTGGAGGCCCGTGCGGCCGCCGCCGGGCTCGCCCTCCGTGACGTCTCGCATCTCTGTCTGACCCACGTACACCTCGACCATGCGGGGGCGGCGGGGCATCTCGCCGCCGCCAACCCGCGGCTGCGGGTGCACGTCCACATCGACGGGGCTCCCCACCTCGCCGACCCCGAGCGACTGGTCTCCAGTACCCGTCGCACATTCGGTGAGGACCACGATCGCCTCTGGGGTGAGGTGCGCCCCGTGCCGCGCGACCGGCTCCACCCCTGGAATCCCGGCGACAAAGGGCCCCTGCGGTGGCTTCGCGGCATTCCGACCCCCGGGCATGCCGGTCACCACGTCTCGTATCTCGACGAGCGTTCGGGGACGCTGGTCGCCGGCGACGCCCTGGGCATCCTGCTCCACGACGACGCCGCGATCCACCCGGCCACGCCGCCCCCGGGGGTCGACGTGGGGGACTGGCTGCAGACGCTCGAGCGGATCCGGAGCGTGGGTCCGGATCGGGCCGTGTGGTCGCACTTCGGTATGCACGACGAGCCCGTGGCACGGGCCTCGGCCTTCGCCGATGAACTGCGGGCCTTCCACGCGCGGGTGGCCGAGGCGGTAGCCGCAGGGGGCACCGAGGCGGACGACGATGCGGAGGCCTTCGACATCGAGGCGCGCGATCGTTTTCGCCCCTTCATCGGCGACGCCGTCGACCTCTACTTCGACGCGTTCTCGGCCGCGACCGACTACGCCGGGATGCGACGATTCGTGACCAAGAACCCCGGGTGGCGGCCGTGAGACTCGGGCGACGGTCTCGATCGTCGGGTCACCCCCAACTCTTCGCCCCCGGTGAATTCTGGCGGAGCGCGGTAAGGTACTTGAAACCCGAATCTGCGTTTCGATTCGCCGCAGCTTCCTCAGCGTCGGAGAGGGGAGGGACGGGCGTCGAGTTTTCCACATTTGGCCGTTTCTCGGCGCGCACGGCCTCCACTCGGGTGGCCACGATATTCATGGTCGCGCCGTCTTTCTGAAGGCGCCCTCGAACGACCAGGAAGGGCTCGAGTCGAAC
>CAYGKI010000427.1:1334-2820 GCA_964350235.1 uncultured Gemmatimonadaceae bacterium
GAACTGTACTTCTCGTAGACATCGGGTTTGAGAATCACGTTGATGGCGCCGTGCTCATCTTCCATCAAGATAAAGACATAGCCCTTGGCGGTCGAAGGTCTTTGCCGGGTGGTGACCAATCCGGCCACACAGACCATGCTTCGGTCGGGAATATCGGGAAAACGGTCGGATCCCACGGTGTCTGAGGGCAGCTGGTTCCGGAGCAGGGAGAGGGGGTGCAGGCGTGTGGAAAACCTCAGCATGCGATACTCGGCGATCAGCCGATCGGCGTCGTCGAGATCTCCGAACGAGAGGTCGGCGTAGGGGTCGTCGAGGGGCAGTTCCTGCTGCGGATGATCGTCGCGGCCGCCGCTGCGACGCGCATCCGACTCGGGACCCAGCCACAGTCCCACCTGCCAGAGCAGCTCCCGGCGGGTGAGTCCGGAGTGATCGAAGGCGCCGACCCAGATCAGATTCTCGACGGCCGGCCGCTTGAGGGTCGCGGGGGTGCGTCGCAGGAAGTCGACCAGGGAACGGAAGGGTCCGCGCGAGTCTCGTTCGGCCACGACACGCTCGACCATGTCGCTTCCGAGTCCGCGCACGAATCCGAGCCCGACCCGCAGGTTGGGCCCCTCCGCCGTGCACTCGAGACGGCTCTCGTTGATGTGGGGAAGGAGAATCTCGATCCCGTTGCGTCGCGCGTCGCGACCGAGCGCGTCGAGCGAATAGAAGCCCATGGGCTGGTTGTTGAAGAGCGCCACGTAGTACTCGATCGGGTGGTAGTGCCGAAGCCACGCAGACTGATAGGCGAGCAGGCCGAAGGCGGCGGCGTGCGACTTGGGGAAGCCGAAGGCGCTGAAGGCCGAGACCTGATCGAAGACCTTGCGGGCGACCAGCTCGTCGACGCCTCGGGCTTCGGCGCCCGCCTGGAACGCCACCCAATGGGACTGCATGGCTTCATGGGACCTCTTGCGACTCATCGCGCGGCGCAGTCCCTCGGCCTGCCCATCGGTGAAGCCGGCCAGGGCCTGGCACACCTTGAGGACCTGATCCTGGAAGATGATGACGCCGAGGGTCTCTCCGAGCGCCTCTTCGAGGAGCGGATGATCGTAGGGAACGACGAAGTCGGGGTCTTCCCGCAGCATCTCCCGCCGTCGCACGTAGGGGTTCACCGCGCCCCCGACGATGGGGCCCGGGCGAACGATCGCGACCTGGACCGCCAGGTCTTCGAGGTTGCGGGGACGCACGCGGCGGATCATCTGGATCTGCGCCCGACTCTCGACCTGGAAGAGTCCCACGTTGTCGCCCGAGCAGATCCGGTCGTAGACGACCTCGTCGCGGTAGTCGATTCGTGACAGGTCGGGGGGCGCGCCTTCGCGAACCGCGATGAGATCGACGGCGTCTTCGACCAGCGACAGCATACCGAGCGCCAGGAAGTCGATCTTGATGAACCCGGCGTCGTCGCAGGAGTCCTTGTCCCACTGACACAGCACCCGGCCCTCCATGG
>CAYGKI010000428.1:0-265 GCA_964350235.1 uncultured Gemmatimonadaceae bacterium
GTTCTAGTGGTGCAGTGATCACGCCCCGAAGTACAACCCCATCTCCATCTCCGGATACCACATCCGCGAAGCGGGCGCCACGGCCGGTCAGGAGCTGGCTTTCACCCTCCGGAACGGCTTCGAGTACGTCGAGCGCGGCATCGAACGGGGCCTGGACGTGGACCAGTTCGCCCCGCGCCTGTCCTTCTTCTTCGACGTGCACAACGACTTCTTCGAGGAGATCGCCAAGTTCAGGGCGGCTCGCCGGATCTGGGCGCGGGGCATG
>CAYGKI010000428.1:275-2809 GCA_964350235.1 uncultured Gemmatimonadaceae bacterium
AGGAATCCCGAGTCGTGGCGTCTCCGCACCCACGCTCAGACGGCGGGCGTGAGCCTCACGGCCCAGCAGCCCGAGAACAACATCGTGCGTGTGGCCTACCAGGCCATGGCGGCGGCGTTGGGCGGTACCCAGTCGCTGCACACCAACTCCATGGACGAGACGCTCTCCCTCCCGACGGAGAAGGCGGTGCGCATCGCCCTTCGGACGCAGCAGATCCTGGCCTACGAGTCGGGTGTTCCCAACACCATCGATCCGCTTGCCGGCTCCTACTACGTCGAGGCCCTTACCGACGATCTCGAGGGCGAGGCCCTGGGCCTGTTCGACGAGATCGACGCCATGGGCGGCGTGGTTCCTGGTATTGAGCAGGGCTGGTTCCAGCGGGAGATCGCGGAATCCGCCATGCGCCAGCAGCGGGACATCGAGTCCGCCGAGCGGGTGATCGTGGGGGTGAACCACTTCACCGAAGGCTCGGAGACGGTGGAGATCGACACGTTGAAGATCGATCCGTCGGTGGAGCAGAAGCAGGTGGCGCGCATGAAGCGGCTGCGCGACCGCAGGGACGACGCGAAGGTCGGTGAGACGCTGGCGGCGCTGAAGGGCGCCTGCCGCGACGGGAACAACGTGGTGCCGTTCATCCTCGACTGTGCCAGGGCCGACTGCACGCTCTACGAGATCCGGCATGCCATGGAGGAGGTCTTCGGCGCCTACAAGGAGCCGGTGTTCTTCTGATCGTGGACGAAGGTCGTCTCGTGTCGCGCCGGCGGGGCATCCTCGCCGGCGCGATTTTCGTCCTGCTGCTGGCGGGGGGCGAACGGCTCAGCGGTCAGGAGCCGGGGGACTCCCTCGCCGCTGATTCAGTGGCCATCTACGACCTCGCGGGGATCACCATCGACGTGCCGCGACCGTCGACGACCGCGGGTGGGTCGAGCGTCGTGGACCTGCGGTTGGACTCTGTGTCCCTCCGGCCGGCCCCCACGCTGGAGGAGGCGCTTCGGGCCATGCCCCTGGTCACCATCCGGCAGAATTCCCGGGGGGAGGCTCAGCCGGCGCTTCGGGGCGCCGAGGACCGGCAGGTCGCGGTCCTCGTGGACGGGATCCCGCTCACCCTGGGCTGGGATGCGCGCACCGACCTTTCCGTCATCCCGCTGACCGCCGCCCGGCGCATCCGCCTGGTGAGAGGCCTCTCCACCATACTCCACGGGCCGAACGTCCTGGGAGGCGCGGTGGAGATCGACGTGGCCCGCGGAGCCGAATCCTACGCCCGTCCCGAACCCCTTACCGCCCACGCGGGCCTGGATCACACCGGCGGGACGTCATTCGCGGTGACCGGGGGCACGGTGACGGAGACCGGAGGAGGCCTTTGGGAGCTGAGGGCCGGAGGCGGCTTCCAGGACCTGGATGGCCAGCCTCTGCCGGGCGGGTTGGGCAGAGCCGGTCTGGATGCGCGCTTCCTGACCGCCGACGGGGAGGTGCGCCTGAACTCGGACGTTCGGCGCCAGGACGGGTTCTTGTCGGCTCGCTACCGGGACGACGATGGGCCGTGGCTCTCCGCGACGGGGTCCGGCTTCCGCTCCGAGCGAGGGGTCCCGCCCGAGGCGCACGTTCAGGACCCTCGTCTCTGGCGCTACCCATTCCAGAGTCGGGTCCTGGTGGCGCTCTCCGGAGGTACCGGGTTCCATGCTACGCCTCTCGGCATGGCGGACCTGGAGGGGGCCATCGGCATCGACCTCGGTCGCACCGAGATCGATGCCTTCGCGTCCGAGGCCTACGACGACGTGGTGGAGACCGAGGTGGGCGACGACCGGACGCTCACGTTCAGGCTCATGGGAGATGCGGCCGTCACCGACCGAACCGAGGTGCGCGCTGCGGCGACCTTCGCCGACGTGGATCACGACGAGGTCATCGACGACGGTCCGGAAGCCCGCTATTCCCAGCGGCTATGGAGCCTGGGGACCGAGGTGGAGCAGCGCTTCGACGGACTCCTGGGCATCCCGGGCCTCGGCACGACGCGGATCACCCTGGGCGTTGCCGCGGACGGGTCGGACACGCCCGAGACCGCGGACAAGCCCGCTCTCCGGCGCTTGTGGGATTGGGGCGGACGGATGGGGATCTCCTCGCTGGCCCGGGATGGAGACGTTTCCTACCATGCCTCGCTGAGCCGCCGCACGCGGTTTCCGGCCTTGAGGGAGCTCTACTCGGGGGCGCTCGGCCGGTTCGAGCCCAACCCGGATCTCAGGCCGGAGGTGCTGGTGGCCGGTGAGCTGGGGGTGACGCTCACCAACGCGACCTCGGACCTGCAGCTCGTGGCGTTCCACCAGCGACTGCGGGACGGCATCGTCCGCACCACCGTGGAGAGCCCGGAGGGGAACCGATTCCAGAGGGTGAACCAGGACGCGGTCCACAGCAGCGGGCTGGAATTCATGGCCAGCACCGGCGTGTGGGGTGGGCGGGTCACCGGCGACCTGACGCTTCAGGACGTGTCCGGTCGTGACCCGGAGGGCCGCAGCGTGGCGCTGGAGTACGAGCCCGCGTTC
>CAYGKI010000429.1:0-2800 GCA_964350235.1 uncultured Gemmatimonadaceae bacterium
AGAGAGATCCGTCGCCTCCCACGCCGGCTGCTGGAGCTGGAGCCGCCGCGGCCGGCGTACCCCGTCGTGGTGAGCGCGGCGCTGCAGACCCGCATGGAGCGCTTGCGGCGGGTCGTATCCGATTCGGAGGAGGGGTCATGACCTCGGGACGCGCCGAGCGCGCGGAGACCGCCGCTCTGATTCTCGTCGACATCCAGCCCGACTTCTGTCCCGGTGGATCGCTTCCAGTGGCCGGCGGTGACGAGATCGTCGAGCCGGTGAACGCGATCCTGCGACGAGACCTCTTCGGGCTTTACGTGGCGACGCAGGATTGGCACCCCCGGGAACACGTGTCCTTCGCCAGCCAGCATCCGGGTCGTGACCCCATGGACGTGACGCTCCTGCATGGCCACGATCAGGTCCTCTGGCCGGACCATTGCGTGCAGGGGACCCCCGGCGCCGAGCTGCATCCGGGCATCGACTGGAACCCGATCTCCGCGGTCATACGGAAGGGGAGCGACCCTCGCGTGGACTCGTACTCGGGCTTCCGGAACAACTGGAACGCCGAGGGGGCGCGTCCGCGTACCGGGCTCGCGGGTTATCTGCGCGAGCGCGGCATCGAGGACGTCTGGCTGTGTGGCCTGGCCCGGGACGTGTGCGTGAAGTGGACGGCGGAAGACGCGGTGGCGGCCGGATTCCGCACCCATTTCCTCTGGGACCTGACGCGATCCGTGGATCCTGCGAAGGACGGCGAGCTCCGGCGTGACCTGGAGGGTCTCGGCGTGCGGGTGCTGGATTCCGTGGACCCGCCCATCCCCTGACCAGCCGAGGCCCATCCCGTGTCCCTCCGTCTCGTGGAAGTCGTGATCCCCCGCTCCAGCGTGCCCGGTCTGGCCGAGGAGATCTCCACCAATGGCGCCATCGACGTCTGGTCCCATCCGGTGGACGAAGACCGCAGCATGCTGCGCATCCTGGTCCGCGCCGACCGCACGGAGACCCTCACCGACGAGCTCACGGCGCGCTTCGCGGGAGACGACGGCTTCCGGATGATGCTCCTCGCGGTGGAGGCGACGGTTCCGGCGGTGGAAGAGGACGAGCCGCCGGAGGAGCCGGAGGAGGAGGTTCCGGTCTGGGCGCAGAAGGGCCCCCTCCGGATCAGCAGGGAGGAGCTCCACCAGGACCTGAGCGAGGCCACGCGGATCTCCCTGGTCTACCTGGTGACCGTGGCCCTTTCCACGCTGGTGGCGGCGGTGGGGCTCATGAGCTCCAGCGTGGCTGTGGTCATCGGAGCCATGGTCATCGCCCCCCTCCTCGGGCCCAACGTGGCCCTCTCCCTGGCCGCGACGCTGGGCGACACGGATCTGGCGTGGAGTGCGCTCAAGGCCATCGCCGCGGGTGTCGGCACCGCACTCGGCATCTCGGTGCTGGCGGGCGCTCTCCTGCCCGTGGACCCGACGGTGTCGGAGATCGCCGGGCGCACGGACGTGGCCATGGGAGACATGGTGCTGGCGCTGGCCGCCGGAGCCGCCGGGACGTTGGCGTTCACGCAGGGGCTCTCCGCCGCGGTCATCGGGGTGATGGTGGCGGTGGCGCTCCTCCCTCCCCTGGTGGCGGCGGGGCTCCTCGCGGGTGCCGGGGAGGTGGAGCTCGCTTACGGTGCCTTCCTCCTCGCAGCGGTGAACGTGACGTGCGTGAACCTGGCCGGCGTCGTGACCTTCCTGGCCCAGCGCGTGCGGCCACGCACGTGGTGGGAGGCCGAGCGCGCCGGCCGGGCCGTGAAGGTCGCGGTGGCGACATGGATCGGCATGCTGACCCTCCTGGTCCTGCTCATCTGGCTGTAGGCCACCGCCCGCGGGTCCGCCCCGCCCGGGGGGCTCGCCACCTCCACGCCGGTTCCGTCCACCTCTTGTAGTGCTCCGGCGCCCACCGAGCTATAGTGGCCGCGTCGAACAACGCGGACGGATGAACGGAGGCTCTGGGGATGCGGAAGCGCGGGTTGGACGTGCTGTGGATGCTGGGCGCGGCGTTGCTGCTGGGTGTCGGAGGTGTCGCCGCGCAGGACGCGGACGAAGGAGGCGGTGAGCACGGGGATCTCCCCCTGGCGCCCGGGCGCACCATCGCCATCGACCTCACCGAAGGGTCATGGATGTCGGTGGACGTGAGCCCCGACGGGCGAACCCTCGTCTTCGACTACCTGGGTGACTTGTTCACGCTCCCCATGGATGGCGGAGAGGCCACCCAGCTCACGTCCGGCATGGCGTTCGACGCCCAGCCACGATTCTCCCCCGACGGATCGACCATCGCGTTCACCTCGGACCGGGACGGGGGCCAGAACATCTGGACCATCAGCCTGGATCGTGCGGACACGGCCCAGATCTCCCGCGGGGAGGCGAACCGGGCGGAGGCGCCGGAGTGGTCCCCGGACGGCTCCTACATCGTGGCCACGTTCGGGCCCGGCACGTTCCGGTACGGCGGCAATCCCAACCTCCGGCTGTGGCACGTGGACGGGGGATCCGGTGTGGAGCTCCTGGACGACGACGGCCTCCGGAAGCCCGTGGGCGCGGGCTTCAGCCCCGACGGGCGGTGGATCTGGTTCGCGCAGCGCACCGGCACCGGGGACTGGGAATACAACGCCCAGCTCCCCCAGTACGAGATCCGTGCCTACGACCGCGAGACCGGCGAGATCCACGACCGCGTGGAGCGGGTGGGCAGCGCGTTCCGTCCCACCCTTTCCCCCGACGGCCGTTGGCTGGTGTACGGGACCCGTCACGACGCGGAGACCGGGCTGCGCATCCGTGACCTCACTTCCGGCGACGAGCGG
>CAYGKI010000430.1:0-272 GCA_964350235.1 uncultured Gemmatimonadaceae bacterium
GATTTGCCGCGCGCGCTTCCTCCTCCGACGCCCGCAGGTCGCGCGTCCGCTCCTCCACCGTGCGCTCCAGGAGCTGGTTGTGCGCCGCCAGGTCCCGATGCAGCATGGCGCTCTCCAGCATCCCGGCACAGCTCTGCATGAGGATGGAGACGACCTTTTGCCCCGCATCGGGGATGAAGGCGCCGTCCCTTCCGAGGGCCGCGATGAACATGCCGGAGATGCGCGAGGGCGTGGACAGCACGTGCATGAGCACGGAATCGCCGATGTGCGCC
>CAYGKI010000430.1:282-2794 GCA_964350235.1 uncultured Gemmatimonadaceae bacterium
TGCAGCCGCAGGACCGCGAGCGGGTGGTGCCCTCCCTCACCTGCCAGTCCAGCTCGGCCTGGAGACGGCCCCGATCGGCGGGCGGAGCGGCATGAGCGAGCTCGAAGCCCAGCCCGTCCTCGGACGTGAACACCATGGCCATGGGTCCGAAGTCGGCGATCCGGACCAGGGCCTGCCGGGCGGCGTCGAAGATGGATTCCGGAGACGCCTGCGACGACTGGAACGCGGCACCTAGCGTGGCGACGGCGTCGAGCGCCTCGCTGAGCCATAGTCCCGAGTCTCTTTCTATGCGATCCTGAACGGTGAGTAGCGGCGCCATGCCGAACTCCGTGGCCATCGCTTCTCCGTCTCTGCGTCTTCGAAGGAGGAATTACCTCGGACAGTATCGGGCACCCCACGCCCGTTCTTTAGCGTGCCCCTCGACCCCACGCCTGGCACCGTCCCCCACCCACCCTCAGCTCGGACATACCTGGAGTCATGAACCGCGCACCCGCCACCATCTCCCCGTCGGGCCACCGCCAACCGTCCCGGCACGCGTTGGCCTCGGCTGTCGCCCTCACGAGCCTGTGGGCCGTCGCCTGCGGGGCGCACGGGGACCCGGATGTCGGTCCGGCCGCGCCCATCCGCGAGACCGTATCCTGTACCGTGGAACGCGTTGTCGATGGAGACACGCTGGTCTGCGAGCCCGTGGGACGGATCCGGCTCCTCGGCATCGACACGCCCGAGCTCGCCCAGGAGCCCTTCGGCTCTCTGGCGGCAGAGGCCCTGGAGGCGCTGGTTCCCGAGAATGGCCGCGTGCGTGTCGAGCGGGACGTGGAGGACCGCGACCAGTACGGCCGAGCCCTGCGCTACGTATGGGTGGACGGGACGATGGTGAACTGGGCCCTGGTCCGGCGTGGCTACGCGGTTCTTCTGACCTACCAGCCCAACGCACAGTGGGTGGAGGCCCTGGAGGCGGCCCAGGAGGCGGCGCGGGAGGAGGGGCTCGGCCTCTGGAGCGAAGGGGGCTTCGACTGCGAGCCGCGAGACTTCCGGAGCGGGCGCTGTCCATAGGCCACGACTGGCCCGCTCCCGCGATGGCAGGGCATCTTCGCAGCGTCCTCTCTCCTCAATCCGCCCATCCGCCCATGTTCGACAAAGACCCGGCGCTCTTCCCCGTCCGCACCCGCTACGCCTATGCGGCCAACTGCGCCATCGGGCCCATGTACGCCCCGGCGGCGCAGGCGGCGCAGGACTTCCTGGAGGCTCAGGCCCACGAAGGATTCATGATGGCGCGCCGCTACGCCCCGGTGCTGGAGCGCTTCCGCCTGAGCGCCTCCAGGCTCTTCGGCGCGGCCCCCGAGGACATGGCGTATGTGAGCAACACCGCCGAGGGGATGTCGCTCATCGCCAACGGATATCCGTTCGAGCCGGGGGACCAGGTCCTGACCTACGACCGTGAGTTTCCGTCGAACCACTTCCCGTGGACGCTCCAACGCCGTCGCGGGGTGGAAGTGGTCCTCCTGTCCGACGTGGACCCGCTGGGCGGCATTCCGAGTCACCTTCCCCGGGCCTGGTCCATGGAGGAGCTGGCGGACCGGGTCACCGACCGGACGCGGATCATCACGCTGAGCCATGTGCAGTTCGCCAGCGGATACGCCGCCGACCTGGAGGAGCTGGCCGAGTTCTGCCGTCGTCGCGGCATCGATCTCGTCGTCGACGCCGCCCAGAGCCTGGGGGCGCTTCCCATACCCGCCAAGCAACTCGGCATCGCCGCGGTGGTGGGGTCGACGTGGAAATGGTTGCTGGCGTCGCGAGGCGCGGGGCTCATGTACGTGAGTCCCGAGCTCCGGGCGAAGCTGAGCCTGACCCAGGCCGGTGACGCCACCATGACCCACCGGACCACGTACCTGGACCGTACCTGGGAGCCGGACCCGGCGGCCCGGCGATTCGAGCCCAGCACCCTCCCGTGGGAGCACCTGCTCACCATCGAGCGGGTGTGCGAGGACCTCTTCAACCGATACGGGATGGAGCAGATCCGCGGGGAGATCTTCCGGCTCCAGGACCTGATCCTGGAACGAATCCGGTCGCCGAGGATCCGGCCTCTGGTCTTCGACGCCCGGCACCGGTCCGGCATCCTGAGCATGCTCCCCGAAGGCGAGGCCGGTGCCCTGGCCGAAGCCATACGGGGCGAGGGCGTCATCGTCACCGACCAGCAAGGGTACCTCCGGGTGGCGCCACACTTCTACATGACCGACGACGAAGCGGTGAGCGTGGGTGACACCATCGACCGTCTGGCCTGAACGCCCGTGGCAGCGCGGGTGCCGAGCCCCTACACTGTCCCTCCGCCGTTCTCCGTCCCGTTCGCTCCAGGCAAGAGGCAGCTCGATGTGCGACTTCCACGACCACGACGGCGAGGGCCCGTTCGGGTATCTCGTCCACACCCCGGAGATCCGGGCTCTCTTCTCCGAAACCCGCCGACTGGCGGGCGAGATCGAGCGTGACGCCGAACGGTTCGAGGGCCTCAAGCGGG
>CAYGKI010000431.1:0-2790 GCA_964350235.1 uncultured Gemmatimonadaceae bacterium
CGGAGGGCCGGGGCGAGCCCGAAGAGGACGGCGCACCCGAACGACACGGTGGCCGCGAAGCCGAGCATGCGCGGGTCGATGCGCGCCCGGTCCACCAGGGGCAGGTCCGGCGGCGCCGCCGACACCAGAGCGCCCAGCAGGATGGGGGCGAGGGCCAGCGCGCCCGCCCCTCCGAGTACGGCCAGGAGTCCGCTCTCGGTGAGAAGCGGCCCCACGATGCGACCGCGCCCCGCACCCACGGCGCCGCGCACGGCCATCTCCCTCTCCCGCGCCGTGGCCCTTGCGAGGAGCAGGTTCGCCAGATTGCCGCAGCCGATGAGGAGGACCACCGACACCCCGGTGAGGAGCACCCACAGCAGGGTGTCCGCGTTCCGGGTGAGGTCCGCGTGGAACGGGACTACGCGCGCGCTCCAACCGGTCATTTGAGCCGGGTGCTCCCGGGCGATGGCCGACGCCAGGGCCGTCATCTCGGCCTGGGCCTGCTCGACGGAGACATCCGGCCGCAGAAGGGCCACCACCGCGTAGTTGTGGCTCGTGCGCTCGTCGGCATCGAAGTCTGCCAGCGCCACGGGCCGCCACATGTCGGGGGCCTCGGAGGGGAAGGCGAAGTCCCGGGGCATGACCCCGACCACGGTGTGCGGGACGTCGTTGAGCACGATGCGTCGTCCGAGCACCGCCGCATCGGCTCCGAAGCGGGTGGTCCAGAAGGCGTGGGACAGGAGCACGGCGTCGCCTGGCCGGGCGTCGGCCTCGACGAGGGGGCGACCGACGACCGGCGGGGTGCCCAGCGCCTCGAGCACGCCGGGCTGGAGGTCCAGGACCTGCACCCGGGTGGCGTCACCCTGTCCGGTCATGACCACGCCGTACGCGAAGCGATGGGCGGCGATCACTTCGAAGGAGCCGGCGCCCTCCTGCCAGTCCGCCACGTTTCCCGAGGAGACCACGTTCCGTGTGGCGCCCTGCGGCGACGTCTCCCAGATCCGGACGAGGCGGTCGGGGTGCGCGTAGGGCAGGGGGGCGAGCAGGACCGCGTCCACCAGGCTGAAGATGGCCGTGGTGGCACCCACACCCACCGTCAATGTCCCTACGGCCACGAGCGTGAATCCGGGCGATCGCCGGAGCGAGCGGAGCCCGTACCGGAGGTCCTGGGCCAAGGCGCCGAGCCAGGCGCGTAGGGTCTCCCTGCGCTCGGTTCTGCGGTCGATGCGATGGCAGGCATGGGCGATGGCGCTCTCGTCGCCGATGCGGGCCCGCGCGGCGGCCCTGGCCTCGTCCTCCGACAGGCCCCTGCGCATGTAGTCCTGCACCCGCATCTCGAAATGAAAGCGGAGCTCCTCGTCGGCGTCCCGGTCCGGCGTGCGTCCGAGAAGGCGAGCGAGCAGGGCTCGGACGCCTCCAGCGCCCCGGCCCCGGGGGTCGCCGCGCCGGGGGCTCACGACCCACCTCCCGCCACCTTCGGCGTGGAAAGGGCGAAGCCCACAACCCGCACCATGCGTGACCAACTGCGGGACTTGGCGTCGAACGCGCTCCGACCCGCGGGCGTGAGGCTGTAGAACTTGGCTCTCCGCTTGTTCTCCGAGACGCCCCACTCGGAATCCAGCCAGCCTTTGCCCTTCATGCGGTGGAGCGCCGGGTAGAGCGAGCCCTCCTCCACGCGCAGGGCGTCTTCGGTGGCGTCCTCGATCCAGCGGGCGATCCCGTATCCGTGCGCCGGCCCCTGGCTCAGGGCCTTCAGGATGAGCAGCTCCAGCGTGCCCTGTAGCAAGCCTCGATCGTCCTCGAACATCCCCGCACCTCCCTTTCTGACCTGGGCCCGGCCACCGGGTCCTGTATCCATAGACTCCGAAAGGGAGTGTGGGGTTGGAACCCTAGTCTCGCAAGGGGAGGGGTTCGGAGGAGCGCGGGCGGATGGCGGCGGGGAAGTCTTGTATGACCATGGTTGCAAGCTATAGTGTGACACACTATAGTGACATGCCACTCAGTCACCGGGCCATCCTCGGAGGCCGCATGAATTCAGGCGCAAGTCTCCCCCTGACGCACGTCGTCTACCACATCCTGCTCTCCCTCTCCGCGGCCACGCGGCACGGATACGGGATCATCAAGGACGTGGCGGAGGCCACGGAAGGACGTCTCGAGCTGGAGGCTGGGACGCTGTACGCGGCGGTGAAGCGCCTGAAGGACGACGGGTGGATCGAGGAGGTGGACGGCCCCGAGGACGCCGACGCCCGCCGGCGCTACTACACGCTCACGGCGTCGGGCCGCGGCGTGCTTCGCGCGGAATCGGAGCGCCTTGCCAGCCTGGTGGAGCTGGCGCGACGGGCCCGCGTCCTGTCCTGACGCGGAGGGCGACGCACCATGGGTCCGTCTCCGGGTCCGCACGACCCCGGCTCCGGTCGGAAGGCGGACGGCCGATACGAGGCATGGTTCCGCCTGCTCCTCCGGATTCTCCCGGAACGATTCCGGCGCGAGTTCGGCGAGGAGATCCTGCACGCGGCCTTCCGGCGATGGGACGACCTTCGGCAGGCACGGGGCTTCGTGGGCGGCGTGGCCTTCTGGGCCAGCCAGGTGTGGGCGGTGGTGAGGACCGGGCTGGGGCTCAGGCTCCAGTCGCGGGGTGAGGGGCACTCGAACGGGGAGGGGGGGATGATGAGGGGATGGAGACACGACATCCGACAAGCGGTCCGGGGCTTCAAGCGTCGCCCGGCGTTCATGCTGCTGACGCTGTCCACGCTGGGGCTGGGCATCGGCGCATCGACCTCGGTGTTCAGCGCCGTGCACAGGGTGCTCCTG
>CAYGKI010000432.1:0-2787 GCA_964350235.1 uncultured Gemmatimonadaceae bacterium
TGATCCCGCCGACCCGCTCCAAGGCGATGAACGCGTAGGTCTTCGAGAACACCTCGGCGATCTCGATCGCCTCGGGTTCGGGGCCCTTGTCGTCGCTGCGGGAGTCGAAGCTGTCGTTGTCGTCGTTGTTCGAGTTGAACGCGCCGGGAAGACTTTCTGCCGTGATGCGCTCGAAGTCGTCTCCGCTGTCGAACACGAGGCGGCCGGCTTCGTCCCAGATCGAGAACGACCTGGCCCCGAAGGAGTACAACTCGGTCGCCGGCGTACCGGTGTCGAAGCGCGTGGTGCTGTTCAGGCGCCCGAGAGCGGCGTCCTGCTGCAACTCGGCGGCATCGGGGAACACGGTCTCGTCCAGTTCGAAGCCCCCGATGCGCTGTTCTTCGGAGTAGCACTGGTAGTCGCGTGCGTCGCCTTCGTTGGCGGTGACGATGTAGGTGCGGCGGCCGAACTCGTAGGCGTCCATGCCGTCAGGCATGTACATGCCCTGCACCGGCCAGTTGGCGATCGCGATTCGACCGTCGCGATTGCTGGGATCGAGCGCGTTGCCGGCGATCGAATGATCCTTGAAGCCCAGCGGGGCGAGGTCGGTGACCGTGGCCGATTCGAGGTCGACGATCGCCAGGGCGTTGTTCTCCTGGAGCGAGACCCAGGCTGTCGTCGAATCGGCGTCGACCACCACGTACTCGGGCTCGAGGTCCTGCGCAACGGTGGCCCCGGGTCCGAAGATGCGCACCCCGGCGGCGCGCAGGTCGTCCACGTCGTCGTCGAACGCCCGGAAGTCCGCTGTGCTGACGTCGTCCTGCACCAGATCCTCGACGCCACCCGACACGTCGATGATGCTGATGGACCCCTCGGGGTCACCGGCATCGTCAGGATCATCGACGCAGTAGCCGTCCGGCTCTCCCTCGTTGGCGACCACGACCTTGGTGCCGTCGGGCGTGAACGTGAGCATGTCGGGCAGTGCACCGACCTCGACCATGGCAGCTTCGTCGAATCCGTCGATGGCGAAGAACTGGACCCAGCCGGGCAGTTGGCTCGGATCGTTCTGGACGGCCACGGCGACGTATCCATCGCTCACGGCCACGCTGTTGACGGCACCTTCAGCCTCGAGCGTGGTGACGAACGTCGGTTCGGTCGGATCGGAGACGTCCAGCACGTCGATGGCACCCTTCTGTGCGTTCACGACGAACAGTTGCTGGGTGTCGGGGTCGTGGGCGACGATCTCCGCGGCGGACTCGTCGAACTGTCCCGACTCGTAGGTGCCGATCCGTGTGAGCGAGATCCGGGGCTCGGGCGCCGCACCGGCGATCGACGGCGCCGTTGCGCCCACGAGGCCGATGCCGACGAGGAGGGAGGCTCCGGTGAGGAACCGCGGACGTGTCGGACGGTTGCTGGTCATGGCCGACGAACGTACGAAGCCCGGGTGAACGGGCTGTGGCCACGGCTCGACGCGCCGGTGAACCGTACGCGAACAGATCGAGCCGTCCGACCGGAGCGCCGGTTCAGGCCGTCGGCGGGTCGACTGCGCTCGGACGACTGGTGGTCATGCCCAGTTGCGACATGACACCGGCCCAGTCGATGTAGTGGGTGACGAACCGTTCGCGTTCGGGTCCTCCGACCAGCGACAGGCCGTGAACCGTCACGTCGCGATAGGTGGTGCGCCGATCCTCGCGGACGTTGTCGACACAGTCGACGGCCCACCGCACCGTCGCGATGCCGTCCTCCGCCGTGAAGACGGACCTGACGGCCACGTCGTTCACCTGGAACTCACCGGCGAGCGACTCGACGATGGCGTCGAGCATCCCCGGCGCCACTTCCTCGACGTCGGCCTGCACGATTTCGTCGAACGCATCTCGTTCGTAGGGCATGGCGTTCTCCTCAGGTCTCGTGGTGCTCAGGGGACGAATGGGCGCGGCACGGCGAGCACGCCACCGTCGCGTTCGGACGGAGCGACGATGACGAGGTCCTCGCGTCCCACGTAACGGGCAGGATTCAGACGGACCTCGAACGTTGCGTCGATCGGGATGACCTCGACCGCGAACGACGGTTGTGCCTCGTTGTGGCGGTGGGTGACCACCATCAGGCCGGCCTCACGTTCGACGCCGTTGAACGTGAGACTCGTCGGGTTCACCTCGAAGTCGGCCGAGGGATTGACCAGCGAATGATCGGCCGGGCGGTCGACGACCGTGCTGCCCTCGGTCGGGGTGGCGAACACCACCACGACATGGCCCCCTGGCGGCGCCGACTCCTGCTCGCCGGGCGGGGCGGTGCCGAACTGACGGTGTGTCACCCAACCCTCGAACCAGTTCTGCCCGCATTTCCAGAACAGGTCGATCGGCCAGTGGCGACGCGGGACGTCGGGGACCTCATCGGCATCGGACGCCACCCCGAGCGCCACTTCGAGCGCCGTGCGGATGGTGAGCCGGGTGATGCCGTTGACGTCGCCCTCGTAGTTGTCCCACATCGCGTCGGCCACCCCGTTCGGGCCCATCCCGAGCCACTTGTCGCGGAAGTCGTCCGCGTACGGCGGCGGTGGCTTGGCCGTGAGATTCTTCGACGTGAACACCGGCAATTGCCACAGCTCGAGGTAGCCGGGGTCCCCCGCGGGCCTGCGCAACTCGCGGAGGGTGTCGACCGCCCTCGACGTGTCGGCGTTGAGGTAGTCCTCGATGACCGAGAACATCGGCCCCTTCTCGAGGTAGTACGGCATCGGTGGCATCTCGACCCCCAGTCGTCAGCGCTGTGCAGCCGAGCCCCCGGACACATGGTCACCCGACCTGACGGAAA
>CAYGKI010000433.1:0-2763 GCA_964350235.1 uncultured Gemmatimonadaceae bacterium
CACCGCCACCGCCGGTGCGGGCAAGACCGACATGAGATGGTTCGTGGACCCCAGCGCCAGAAGAAAGACGATGGCCAACAGGTGACGCTCGCTCCCGGGCAGGTGGCGCACGTCGCGCCAACGCACCGCCAGCCAGCTCACCGCCGCGATGACGGCGACGCTGAGGGTGTAGACCTTCTCGTTCACGTTGGACTGGTTCCACACGGTGAACGCGGTGGCCCCCATGAGCGCGGCGGCCCCGGCGCCCACCAGAGCGAAGCTCCGGCCCGCCGCGAAGCCGCGCAGTACGCGGTGCGCCACCAGGAAGAAGAATCCGGTCCCCACGGCGCTGGTGGCCGCGGCCAGGAGGTTCACCCGCACCGCCACGGGAAGCCCCAGGGGTGCCAGGAGCAGGCTCCAGACCCTGCCCAGGATCACGAAGAGCGGATTCCCGGGGGGGTGGGGGATCCCCACGGTGTGCGCCGTGGCGATGTATTCGCTGGCGTCCCAGAACGCGGTACTGGGCGCCAGCGTCAGGACGTAGAGCGCCAACGCCGCCAGGCCCGCCAGAGCCGCGGCCAGGTACGGCGGCGTGTTCCCCTCCTCCACGGGCAGCCTCAGTGCCTCAAGGCCGCGCCATCCCCAGGAGCCGGCGCACCTCCGTCTTCACCGCGGCATCGCGATCGTCCACGCCTCGGTTCAGCACCCTGCGCGCATGCGGGGTGCCGATATGGCGCAGGGCCTGGTAGGCGGCGATCCGCAGGTCGGGGGGAGGGCGGCGGAGGAACGAGCCCACGGCGTGCCGCTCGATGGCGTGGACCGCCGCGGGATCCTTCAGGTGCCCGAGGGCGTGGAGGGCGGCCAGAAGCAGGTCCGGGTCGTCCTCGTCCTCGAGCATCTTCATCAAGGGCTTCACGGCGCGGGCGACGCCGAGGGCGCCCACCGCGGATACCGCGGCCACGCGGACCGTGGTGGCCGGGTCCTCCAACATGCCGTAGACCAGCTGCGCGGCATCTTCCCCGCCGATCTTCGCCAACGCGAGGACGCCTTCGCGGCGGACCTTGGCCTCGGGGTTGGCCAACGCGCCCATGAGGAGCTCCACCGACCTGGGGCCACCCACCTCTCCCAGCACGTACGTCCCGTTCCGAACGACGAACCAGCGAGGGTCCTCCATCATCTCCTCGATGACGGAGAGGGACACCGGAGCCAGGCTGATCATGGCCTCCAGGTAGACCTTGCGGGCGAATCGGTCGTCGGTCTGGGTCAGCGCCGACGCCAGCACGTCCACGGCCGGCTCGCCCAGACGGGCCAACGCGTCGACAAGGTCGTGGCGGCGATGGTCGTCACGCTCGTGACCCAGCTTCGCGACGATGGGCACGGCGGGGTGGAACATGCCCTCCTCGGCGGAGGGCCCGTCGGACCCGGATTCCGGAAGCCCATCGCGAGGGGCGCTGAAGAGCGCGTCGATGGAGCGCGCAAGGCCACCGAGCTTGTTGCGGTCAGGTGTCTCGGACATGAAACCCTCTGGTTGCCCGATGGCGGGACGGCGCGGCGAAACCCTTTTTCAATGTACCGCCTGCCTCGCTCGCACGCCTCCCTCCACGTTGCGCACGTCCTTGAAGCCGGCGGCCTGGAGGAGGCTGGCTCCGATGGCCGATCGGTTCCCGGAGCGGCAATACAGGACCGTGACGCGTTCCGGATCCAACCCGGCCGCCTCCTCGCGCAGCCGGCCGAGGTGGATGTGCTCCGCTCCCGTGACATGTCCTTCGTCCCATTCCGACTGGCCTCGGACGTCCAGCAGGAGCGCCCCTTCGTCTCGAAGCGCGCCGTCAGCGTCGGCCCAGTCGATGGTGCGCGTCCGTTCCAGGGGACCCACCGACCCCGTCCACCAGTCGAGGACGGCCTCGTCGGTGTAGCCCTCGGATCGGTCGATGCCGATCATGGCCAGATCACGCGCCGCGCCTCGTGCCTGCTCCGCGTCGTACGCCACGAAGTGGATGGGGGCGTCGTAGGGAAGGAGCCATCCGGCCCACGTGGTGAAGTCCGGCCCCCAGGTGATGTTCAGGGTCCCGGGGACATGACCCTCGGCGTAGTCGTCTCGCCTTCTGAGGTCCACGACCACGCGCCCCCCCCGCAGGCGATCCACAAGCGCTTCCGGGTCCAACCATCCGGGATGGGGGAGCTCGTCCAGCACCACGGGGCCGTCGCGGTTCATGCGCTTCATGTGCGCGAAGTACACGGGCGGCTCCGGCTGATCGGCGAGGACCTTCTCCACGAACTCCTCCTCGGTGGCGCACTGGAAGGCCCAGTTCACCATCTTCTCGTAGCCGAGGGTGGAGCTGGGGACCGCCCCCAGCGCCTTCCCGCATGCCGAGCCGGCTCCGTGTCCGGGCAGGATCTGCAGGTAGTCGGGCAAGGCCCGGAACCGCTCCAGCGAGCTCCAGAGCACCCTCGCGCCCGCCTCCATGGTCCCGGCGACCCCGGCGGCCTTCTCCAGAAGGTCGGGGCGTCCCACGTCGCCCACGAAGAGGAAGTCGCCGGTGAGCACGCCCATGGGCCGATCGCTGGCGGCGCCGTCGGTGACGGAGAACGACAGATGCTCCGGCGTGTGGCCGGGGGTATGGAGCGCGCGGAGGGTGACCTTCCCCAGACGGATCTCGTCACCGTCGTGGAGCAACTGGGCGCCGTCCTCCCCGGCGAAGCCGTACTGCCAGTCCTCGCCCCCTTCGGCGGAAAGGAGCATCTGTGCGCCGGTACGCCGCGCAAGCTGCCGCGACCCCGACA
>CAYGKI010000434.1:0-2749 GCA_964350235.1 uncultured Gemmatimonadaceae bacterium
CTGGCACGACTGGACGCGCATCGCCGACGCGGGCTACATCCGCAACCATGAGCCCGACGGTGACACCCTGTACGGCATCGAGATCATGGTGGATCCCGACTTCAGGGGCATGCATCTCGCACGGCGCCTCTACGACGCCCGGAAGGAGCTTTGCCGGCGGCTGAATCTGGCGCGCATCGTCATCGGAGGCCGGATCCCGGGTTTCGGAGGCCAGCCGGAGGAGATGACCGCCCGGGAATACGTGGAGAAGGTCACCGAGCGGGGCCTGTACGATCCGGTGCTCACCACCCAGGTGGCCAACGGCTTCGTGCTGAAGGCACTCATCCCGGACTACTTCCCGTCGGACACCGCCTCGCGTGGCTACGCGACCCATCTGGAGTGGACCAACCTCGACTACGTGCCGGATCGCAGTAAGGCCTGGCGGCGCGTGCTCCCGGTCCGGTTGTGCGCCGTCCAGTACCAGATGCGGCCCATCGAAAGCTGGGACGAGTTCTGCCGCCAGTGCTCCTACTTCCTCGACGCCGCCGCCGACCAGAAGGCCGACTTCGTGCTCTTTCCGGAGCTGGTGACCACCCAGCTCCTGGGTCTCGAGCCCGACGGCCGTCCCGCCGAGTCCGTCCGGGCACTGGCCCGACGCACGCCGGACTACCTCGAGTTCTTCACACGCGCGGCGGTGAAGTACAACGTGAACGTGGTGGGGGGCTCGCAGTTCACCTTGGAGGACGATCGGCTCTACAACATCGCCTACCTGTTCCGCAGGGACGGAACCATCGAGCGACAGGCCAAGCTGCACGTCACCCCCGACGAGCGTCGCTGGTGGGGCCTGGAGGGGGGCGACGACCTGGGCGTGTTCGACACCGATCACGGCAAGGTCGCCATCCTCATCTCCTACGACGTGGCCTTCCCCGAGCTGGCGCGCGTCGCCGCCGGTGGCGGCGCGGAGATCCTGTTCGTGCCGTTCGCCGCCAACGACCGGTCCGCGTATCTCCGAACTCGCTACGCGGCCATGTCCCGGGCGGTGGAGAACGACGTGTTCGTGGCCATAGCCGGGTGTGCGGGGAACCTTCCCTTCGTGGCGAACGCCGACGCACACTACGCCCAGTCCGCCATCTTCACCCCTCTGGACTTCTCCTTCGCCAGGGACGGGATCGCGGCCGAGTCCACGCCCAACGTGGAAACCCTGGTCTTCGCCGATATCGATCTCGAGCTGTTGCGCCGCCATCGCTATTCCGGGACCGTGCAGCCCTGGGTGGATCGGCGGACGGACCTGTTCTCCGTGACGTGGGAAGGCGACGACGGCGCGGCGCCCCGCCGCATATGACGCGGGCGATGGAGGGGAACGAACGGGGCCGGCGTGCGTAAACTGGCGGAGCCCTTCCGTCCCCGTCCTCCGGAACCCGCCAAGCCGTGCGATTGAAGCTCACCGTCCTCACGGTCATCCTCGCCGTCGTCCTCGCTCTGGATCTGGTGACCAAGAGCTGGGCGCTACGTGCCCTCGTCTTCGAGCGAGGGGAGCTGTTCGGAGGACTGGTGCCGTTGACCCTGGCGTTCAACAAGGGAGCGGCGTTCGGGATCAGCGTGGGCGACGACTCCCGGTGGCTGTTCGTGCCCATCACGTTCGTCGCGCTGGGTCTGCTCGGGATCCTTTTCAAGCAGGCGGAGCGTGGGGATTGGCTGCGGATCACCGCCATATCGCTGGTGGTTTCCGGCGCGTTGGGGAACCTGTACGATCGCCTCCGCTGGGACCGCGGAGTGGTGGATTTCATCGGTCCGTTGGACCTGGGGTTCTGGTACTTCCCCATCTTCAACGTGGCGGACATCGCCATCACGTGCGGGGCGGTGATGCTGGCCATCTCCTTCTGTATGGAGGAGAAGCGGCTGGCGGAGCGGCAGGCCTTGGAAGAAGCCGCTCAGGGCGCTGTTGTGGCCGCGCAGGAAGGGGAGGGGACGACCGAGGGCGCCGCCGGCGCTCCGGCCGCGACGCCCCCCGCCGTCCAGAACGCTCCGGACGCCGGCGCCGCGCCGGCGGACGAGGGCCCGAGCCGGACCGAGTAGCCGCGCTTCGCCGGCTCCGGGCCGCCGTGCGGGCGGCCACGGCGGATCAGCGTTCCTGCTTCACCCTCGGCAGGTAGAGCAGGTACTCGATGCGTCGGCCTCGCATGCGGGTGACCCGGAGGCGTCCCGACTCCAGCTCGATCTCGTCGCCCACGGACGGAATGCGGTTGAGCCGTCCGAAGACCAGGCCCCCGACGGTGTCGAAGTCCTCGTCGTCGTCCGGTGTGAAATCCAGCCGTTCCGTGGCCTCCCGCAGGGACGCCCCGCCCCACACGCGTAGCCGTCCCGCGGCCAGCGGCTGGAAGTCCACGGGCTCGTCCGCCTCGTGCTCGTCCTGGATCTCACCGACGATCTCCTCGATGAGGTCCTCCAGCGTCACCAGGCCGGCCGTTCCACCGAACTCGTCGAGGACGATGGCCATCTTGGTCCGCTGCTGACGCATCTCGGGGATGAGGTCCTCCACGGGCTTGGAGGCCGGCGCGAAGGGAAGGGGACGCATGACCGTCTCGAGGTCGGTGACCCCGTCCCGATCCGCACGCCAGACATCGCGGGCGATGACGATGCCCAGGACGTGGTCCAGGTTGTCCTCGAACACGGGGAGCCGCATGTGCCCGCGTTGGAGCATGGTGTCCCTGGCCTCCTGGATGGTGGCGGTGGAGGGGATGGCTACCACGTCGGTCCGCGGCGTCATCAC
>CAYGKI010000435.1:0-2731 GCA_964350235.1 uncultured Gemmatimonadaceae bacterium
GTTCCGGGAGACGGACGAAGTGCCAGCGGGCACGAGGTCGAGGACCCCGACGCCCGATCGCGTCACGGAGACCGCCGAGTTGAGGGATCTGCTCGAGGAGGCGATGCAGGAGCTTCCCGAGGTACAGCGGGAAATCGTGATGCTACATGACCTGGAGGGTTGGAAACATCGTGAGATCGCGGAGCGCCTGGATCTACCGCCGGGCACGGTCCGCTCTCACTTACATTTTGCCAGAAAAGCGCTGAGGGAGGCGCTCCGGGATCTTCCTGGAACTCCCGAGGCGAAAAGGAAAGCTCGATGACCGATAGATTCGACGGACCGGCAACGGAGCCGCTCGACGTGGACATGGAGATCCACGGCGCGCTGCGGACGTTCGATCCGGCGCTGAACGATCCGGGCTACTGGTCGAGGTTCGGCGACGTGGTGCTCGCCGGAGCCGCTCAGGAGTTGGGTCGACGCAGGGCGCTGGCGTCCATGACGGTGAGCGAGGTACTCGTGGGGTGGGCCAGGACCCTGGTTCCCACGGCGCTGTTGGCCGCCGCCGTGGCCGGGTTGGTGCTGATGAAGGGGACGGCTCCCGCCGGCCCGATGCCGCTGGGTATCGAAGAGTTGTTGGTGAGCGAGCTGGAGGGGCTGACCATTCCCCAGATCTCCTCGCCCGACGCGCCCGGGAACCCTCTCACGCTGACGGCGGAGATATTCTGACATGAGTCAGCAGACGCGGACCCGCCTTCTCACCGCGGGTGTGTTGCTGACCGTTTTCGGCGCAGGTCTGCTGTTGGGATACGCTGCGGACACGACGCTTTCCGCGACGCCCGCGGCGGCGCTGGTGCCGAGCGACGACCAGAGCTCGGACGACGAGGCCGAGGAGGAGCGCGTACCCATGTATCGCCAGGTCGGGCCGGATTCGGCGCAGAGCCTGGTCATCGATTCCATCGTCCAGGAGCATCGGGCGAGGATCGACGCGCTCAACCGGCAGTTCCAGGACGAATACGATCCTCAGTTCCGGCAGATCGTCGAGGAGACACGGGCCGCCATCCGGGAGGTGTTCACCCCCGAGCAGGCCGCACAGTATCAGGCCCTCACCGACGAGAGGGACCGTCGCCGCGCCGAAGGTGGCGGAGACGAGGAAGAGGACGACCGCTGAATCAAGCCGTTGACCGGGCCGGCTCATGCCGGCCCGGTTTTTTTTTGCCTTCACGCAACTGCCGACGAGATCCCATCGTAGGGGCCGTACGTCTCCAGCTAACGAAGGCGTCGGCATCGCCGTCCTACGGGAGCAATCGCCGCCACGAGGGCGGCCGGTAAGGCGATCCCAACAAGGCTCATCCATGCATGCAGCGCTTCGGGCTCCGGCCCGTCTCTTCATTATCGGGGGCCTGGTCCTCGCGTCCGTGATGCCCCGCGCCGTGGCGGCACAGCTGCCCGTGACGCTGGACGAGGCCGTGGCGCGTGCGCTCGTCCGGAGCCCGCAGATGGCTCAGCAGGAGCAGACGGTGGGCAACGCGCACGAGGCCCAGCGCACGGCGCTGGGCCAGTTCCTTCCGTCCTTGAATGCCTCGTCGGGTGGCTCGCTCCGGAGTCAGAATCGGTTCGATCCGACGACGGATCGCATCGTGAGCGGAAGCTCCGACTCCTACAGCGCCGGGCTCTCCGCCAGCTACACCATCTTCGCCGGTGGACGCCGATTCGCCGAGTACGGTGCGGCCAACGCCGATGTCCGCGCCGCCGAGGCACGGCGGGAGGAGCAGCGATTCCAGGTCACGGTGCAGACCAAGGCGCTCTTCTTCCAGGCGCTCCGGGAAGAGGATCTCCTGGAGGTGGCCCGGCAGAGGATCATCGAGGCCGAGCAGAACCTGGATATCGTGCGGCGCCGCGCCACACTCGGGGAGGCGACGGTGTCCGACTCCCTCAGAGCGCGGCTGGATTGGGTGAACGCCCAGCAGGCGGTGCTCCAGGGAGAGGCGGCCCTGCGCTCCGCCCGATTCTCCCTGGGGCGGCAGATCGGCGAGTCCGGTCCGGTGGCACCGATTCGTCCCCAGGACCTGGAGCCCACGCCGGTGAACATGACCGCCGAGGAGGTCCTGCTCATCGCTGAGCAGAGCGCTCCCTCCGTGGTGGCGGCCGCCGAAGAGACCACCGCCGCCAGCGCATCGGTTTCCGCCGCACGGACGGCGTACCTGCCCACCATCTCCTTCTCGTCGGGGTATGACTGGGCCAACCAGGCGGCGTCGTTCTCCGGGGGCACCACCAGCTGGAGCCTGTCGCTCCGCATGAGCTATCCCATCTTCAACGGATTCCAGCGGGAGGCCTCGGTGGAGCGCGCGCGTCTGTCGCAGCGCGTGACGGAGCTTCGTGAGGACGTGGCGCGCCTCACGGCGCGGGAGGAAGCGGACGCGGCCTATCAGGGCCTGGTGACCGCCGAGCGCGCCATCGAGATTGCCGAGGAGGCTGCCGCCGTGGCCATGGAGGACCTCCGCGTCGTTCGGGAGCGGTATTCCGTCGGCGCGGCCACCATTCTGGACGTGCTGGTCAGCCAGTCCGCTGCGGACCAGGCGAACACGAATCGCGTGACCGCACGCTACGACTATCTGCTGGCTCGAGCCGAGCTCGAGGCCATCCTGGGGAGGGAGTTGTGAGTGACCTGATCATCCGAACCGAAGATCTTCGAAAGGACTATGTGCTCGGGGCGGAGACGGTGCGCGCCGTGCGCGGCGTCGATCTGGAGATC
>CAYGKI010000436.1:0-2717 GCA_964350235.1 uncultured Gemmatimonadaceae bacterium
TGGTGCCCGGCGCAAGACGCTCGGCGTAGCGCTGGTCGCGGTGCCACCAGGCGATCGGCACATCGCCGGCCGGCGTGCCCGCGACGAGCGCCTTGCCCGCGGTCGTGATGGGCCGCTCGGGGTCCTCGTGCACCGGGCTGCCCGGTATGTCGAGGTACGGGATCCACTCGTCGAGGAGGCGGACGAGCTGTCGCATGATTCGGCTCTTGGCCTGGCCTCGGAGCCCGAGGAGGATGAAGTCGTGCTTGGCCAGGACCGCGTTCACGATCTGAGGCGTGACCGTGTCCTCGTACCCCTGGATGCCGGGGAAGAGCTCCTCGCCGGCCCTCAGCTTGCGGACGAGATTCTCGCGCATCTCGTCCTTGACCGTCCGGGTGCGGTACCCCGAAGCCTTCAAGGCGCCGAGGGTGGTGGGGCGTTTGTCGCTCATCCTTCGGGTTTCTCCCACTGGGATTGTTGGCGATCTTATCCGTCGGTCACGACCACCGAGTGTCCGGAGTCGATTCGATACACACGGCTGGCCGCGCGGGTCCGGCTCGCGCGCGCAAGGCCGTTCCTACAACATCGGAGCCATCATGTCCGAGGGCAGCAGCCTCCTGCGCAACGCCGTCCGTCCGCTCGACGCCCAGCCCCCTCTCCCTCGCAACCGACTCATCGTCGAGGATGGACGTGGTGTTCGTCGGCGGTGGTCCCGCCGGACTCGCCGGCGCCATGGAGCTGGCGCGTCTCGTCAAGAAGGACAACGAGGCCGGTGGTGGCATCGGTGAACTGGAGATCGGCGTGCTTGAGAAGGCCGGGCAGCTGGGTGAGCACAACCTCTCCGGCGCCGTGGTGAACCCCAGCGCGTTCCAGGAGCTCTTCCCCGAGATGAAGATGGACGACTTCCCGTTCCGTCGTCCTGTGGAGAAGGAAGCCGTCTACTACCTGACGGGGTCGGGCTCGGTGCGGATCCCCACGCCGCCCACCATGAAGAACCACGGGAACTACATCGCGTCCATCTGCGAGATGGTCCGTTGGCTCGGCGAGCAGGCCGAGGGGCTGGGCGTCAACGTGTTCCCCGGCTTCCCGGTGGACTCCCTCCTGGTGGACGGGCAGAAGGTCATCGGGGTCCGGACCACGCCGGCCGGTCTGGGCCGCGACGGGGAGCCGTCCGGTCCCGACGCCATGCCGCCCATGGACCTGACCGCACAGGTCACCGTGCTGTCCGAGGGCACCCGGGGTCCGCTGAGCCAGGCCTGGCTGGACTGGCAGGGCGTCACGTCCCAGAACCCGCAGATCTACGCCCTCGGGGTCAAGGAGATCTGGGAGGTGAAGAAGCCTCTGGACCGGATCATCCACACCATGGGCTGGCCCCTCAGCGGAAAGATGTTCGGCGGCTCGTTCGCCTATCCCATGGCCGACGACCAGATCGCCATCGGGCTCGTGGTGGGCATGGATTACGAGGATGCCCGCTTCGACGTTCACGAGGCGCTGCAGCGCATGAAGCTGCACCCCCTGTTCCGGCCCTACCTGGAGGGCGGGGAGATGGTGGAGTGGGGCGCCAAGACGATTCCCGAGGGTGGCTTCTACTCGGTACCGCAGCGTCGCCACGGCGACGGGCTGTGCATCGTGGGTGACGCCGCCGGCTACGTGGAGGTGTCCTCGCTGAAGGGCATCCACTACGCCATGCACTCGGGGATCATGGCCGCCCGTCAGATCTTCGAGGCGCTGAAGAAGGGCGACACCTCGGCGGATGCCCTGGCCGGCTACACCACCGCCGTGGACAACAGCGTCATCATGAAGGACCTGAAGGAGCGCCGTAACATGCGGCTCGCCTTCAAGGGTGGCTTCGTGGCGGGCGGCGCCAAGGCGGGGCTCATGACCCTCACCAAGGGTGCCTTCCCCGGCGGGCGGATCAGCGTGGAGGAGGATGCCGCGGAGACCAAGACGCTGGCGGCGCAGGCGGAGCCCTTCGTGCCCGACGGAAAGCTCACCTTCTCCAAGGTGGACGCGGTCTACAAGGCGGGGAACCAGACCCGCGACGACATCCCCAGCCACCTCATCGTGGGTGAGGACGTGAGCGCGGAGGCCGCCGAGATGTACGTGCACATGTGCCCCGCCGGGGTCTACGAGCGGGACGGCGACAAGCTGGTGGTGAACGCGCCCAACTGCGTGGACTGCAAGGCGACGGACGTCATCGGTCCCCGTTGGACGCCCAGGGAGGGCGGCAGCGGTCCGGCGTACCGGCAGATGTAGCCTCGGGGGTCGGACTTCCGGGATGTGGTTCGGGCCCACCAGGGTCGACGGCGCTCGGCGCCCGGCTCTGGTGGGCCCACCCGTTTCTAGGCAGGGTGCCCTTCGGCCTCCGGTGGGTCGCTGCTCAGGGGCTCGTCCACCAGGTCCCAGGCCACCTCCACGTATTCGAGATCGAACCACTCCTCGAACGCGTCCCACCCGCGGTCTTCGGGCCAGTGCTCGGGATCCATGACCCAGTCGTTGAGCATGATCTCGAACACGGTCTCGATGTTGGCCTCCACCCAGTCCGCGGTCTCTTCGGGGTTGTCGAACTCGGGTACCAGGAAGGAGTTCACCGAGTCGCGGGCGTCCTCCGGGTCCACGGGCCCGTCCTGATCGAAGGAGCATACCCAGTCCACGAAGGGCTGGCGGGGGCGCACGATCAGGACGCCCCGGTTGATGAACCAGATGGGCTTCCCTTCTTCGGGCTTGGGGCGGGACAT
>CAYGKI010000437.1:0-2711 GCA_964350235.1 uncultured Gemmatimonadaceae bacterium
TCACACGGCCCGATGGTGGCGTGGATGGCCGTCTCGTGGGCACAACCGTGGATTTCAGCGTGGATGCCACCCGGGGGAGGGACAGGGACGGGGATCCGGCGGTTGAGGGGGTGATGACCGGGGGCGGAGCGACGGGGCTGTTCTGGCTGTACCTGGACGAGGACGACGAGTACGGACTGATCGTCACTCCGGTGGATGCGACCGGTGAGCCCCGCCCCGATCAGGCCGCCTACTACGCCGTCGAGCGCACTGGTGGCCCGGTCCTCGGCGTGGGTCCGGACGCGCCGCCGTCCACACCGGGAGGCACGTCGGGCGCATCCGGGCACCCCATCATCGGGCGATGGGCGACCCAGGTCGTGGTGAGTAGCCCGGGGGGGAGCATCGCCACCCAGATGTTCATGGAGTTCCGGCCCGACGGGACCATGGTGGACCTTGGGTCACGGGCCATGGGCGGCTTCGGCGACGCGAGCCTGGGCACGGGCCTGGAGGGTGGGGGAGACCAGGGCGCGTGGCGTGTCGAAGGAGATCTTCTCTACGTCTCCTACCAGGGCAGCGCCTGGGTACCCTTCGCTCGATATCAGGTCGACGCCGCGCGGCTCGTGCTGGTGTACATCCAGGACGGGTCGACCCAGCTCTGGTACCGCCAGTAACCCCGTCCGGACTGTCGTCCTGCTCGTGGACCGTTCTGCCTCGTCTGCGTGCTCCGCCGGCCCGCTCCCGTCACCCGCCTCAGCCCCCTCCCGTTACCCGGCGTAGCGTGCTGGTGAGGAAGGGGAGCAGCTGCTTCTTCCGGCTCACCACCCCGGGGAGGCTATAGATCTCGCCCTGGTAGATCGGGGTGTACGTGATGGCCTCGACCACGGCCGGACTGCCGCTGACCAGCAGGAGGGAGTCCTGGCTCTTCACGTCCGTCACCAGGAGCGCGGCGAAGTCCAGGCGCTCGGCGACGCGGCTCTTCTCCAACGCCTCCCTCAGCGGCACGCAACGGTCCCAGAACTCCTCGAAGCCCACCTCCTCCACCTGCGAGATCGCGAACCGGAAGTCGCCCTCCTCAAAGGTTTTGCGGTCCAGGTGGATCACGTCGGCCGGGGTCCGGCTCGCCACCACCGAGCCCGACGAGAAGATCACCTCGGCCATCTCGCTTCCCGTCAGGCCCGCGAGTCCCTCCAGCCACATGAGGATCTCCTGGTCGGTGCTGGTGCTGGTGGGGCTCTTGAGATTCAGCGTATCGGAGATCAGCCCTCCCATGAGGACGCCGGCCATGTCCGGGGTAGGGGTCAGCCCCGCCTGGCGGTAGAGGTCGGCGACAATGGTGCAGGTCGAGCCCACGGGCCGGTTGATGAAGAGGATGGGATCCTGGGTCCGGAGGTCGCCCAAGCGATGGTGGTCCACCACCTCCACGATCTCCACGTGCTCCGCGCCGGGGACGGCCTGGCTCAGCTCGTTGTGGTCGACGAGAATGATCTTGGTGGAGCTGGGACGCATGATGTCACGCCGCGTGAAGACGCCCAGCAGTCGACCGTCCTCGTTGGTGACCATGAACACCGCGGGGTCCAAGGTGGCCGTCTTGCGCAGGACGCTCTCCACGGTGGCGTCTGGCCGGAACGCCACGTCGTCCCGGGACATGACCCCGCTGGTCCGGGTGGCGGTCCGGATGGTCCCGGCGGTGGTGGCTGAGTCGTAGGGGCTCACGATGACGCTCACCCCGCGAGCCTTTGCCTGTTCGAGCACTTCCGGCGCCACGGCGAGCCCACCCGTGATGACCAGGAGGCTCACGCCGAGCTCGATGGAGCGCTCCTGGATGTCCCGTCGATCCCCTACGACGATGGCGGTGCGGCGGACGTCCGTGGGCTCTGCCGTGGCGAACGCCTCGAAGGAGTCGATGGCCATGGCCGCGATGCGCACGTAGAACGACTCCACCCGCTCCCCGTCCACCAGATGCAGCGTCTGGGCGCCCAGGGCGCGGACGATGCTCGTGACGGACGTGTCCACCCAGCGCATGTCCCGCTCCCTGTCCAGCCGGGGAACGAGATGATGACCCAGCTGGAAGATGGAGACGATCCCCTGCAGCCTCGACTCGGGATCCAGCACGGGCAGGACCTGGACGTCACGCTCGTCGATGAGCTCCATCGCCTCGGCGCAGGTGGCGTCGCTTCCCACCGTCAGGAGCTCCCGGGCCATCACCTCGTGGAGGCGCGGCGTGACGTCTCCCACGAAGGGGGGCAGGCCCACGCCGAACCGCTGGAGCACCGCGTCGATGCGGGGGTTTGAGTTGCCGCAGCGGGCGGCCTGGTAGGAGCCCGGGGCCGTGCGGTTCTTGAAGTCGGCGTAGGCGAGCGCCGAGCAGATCGCGTCGGCGTCGGGGTTCCGGTGACCGAAGACTCTGATGGGGCTGGACATGCGAGGGGCAGGGGTTCGAGGCGACGCTGTGCTCGGCACGCTAGTCGATCACCGGCCGGTCACCAAGGCCGCTTTGCCGCGCGCGCCCGCATCGTCGAGCCCCTCGTCCCCGGCGGCGCTTCCACCGCCGCCGGGGACGCCCCGGTCAGAAGGTCGGTACCAGACTCCAGGCCCGTCGGCGGTAGTCCTCGTACGCCCCACCCCAGCGCCTCTTCAGCGCCCGTTCCTCGAAGTGGACGCCGACGACGATGTACGCCGTGAAGCCGATGGCGAAGCTCAGGTGGCCCAGGGTCATGGAAGGGGTCGCCCAC
>CAYGKI010000438.1:0-2692 GCA_964350235.1 uncultured Gemmatimonadaceae bacterium
GACTCCATGTTCTGCACAGGCCCCACCGGCACACCCGGCCGCACCTGCGAAATGGCCTCGCGAACACGATCGACCACCTGGGGCGAAAACCCGTCGGTCCGCACGAGCAGCGTCATCCGGGTCGGCGTGTAGTAGGCGCTCAGGGCCGACTGGCCGTGCGGAATGTAGAGCTTCACCGGAGGGGGAGTCCGCACTCCGAGATACGACACGTCGCGAACGACACCGACCACCTCCATCCACGGATTGCCCTCGGGAAACATGCGCACCCGACGACCGATCGGGTTTTCGCCGGGCCACAGCTGATGAGCGAGTCCCTCGTTGACCACCGCCACCAGCGCACCGTCGGCCCGATCTCCCTCCTCGAACCAACGCCCCCGCACGAGCGCGACATCCATCGCCTCCCGGTATCCCGTGGTCGCGTACTGCATGCCCGCCACGGGGGCGTCGGACGTCGCCTGCACCTCCCGACCCTCGACCTGGATCGAGAAGTTGTCTTCACCCTCGGCCAAAGCCAGGCGGAGCGCCGACCCCGCCGCGACCACGCCGGGAACATCGCCGACCCGGCGCTCCACCTCCGCGAAGTACGCCGCTGCCTCGTCGCCCTCGCCCACGACCGCCTCCGACGGTTGCAGCCCGATCGCGACCAGGTTCTCGGTGCGGAAACCGAGATCGACGCTCCGCAGGGCGCCGAAGCTCCGCACCAGCAGTCCCGTACCCAGCAGCAGTCCGGTCGCGAACGCCAACTGCACCACCACGAGCACTCGCCGCGACGCGGCGCCCCTCCCTCGACCCACCCCTCCGCGCCCCCCGAAGGCGAGCGCCGAGCGAATGTCGCTGCGAGCCGCGCGCGCCGACGGCGCGAGGCCGAACATCAGCCCCGTGAGCAGCGCCAGCGCGCCGCCGAATGCGAGCACCCGCACGTCGATCTGCACGCCCTCCAACCGGGGCAGATCGGCGGGAGCGATGGCCTGCACCAGGTCGACACCCAGGTACGCCAGCAGGGTGCCGACGACGGCGGCCGCTCCTGTGACGAGGAGGCTTTCGATCAGGAGTTGGCGGGCGATCCGGGAGCGGGACGCACCGAGGGCCGTGCGCACCGCGATTTCTTCTCGGCGTTCCTCGCCGCGGGCCGTGAAGAGGGCCGCAGCGTTCACAGCGGCGACCAGCAGCACCCCCAGCACCGCGCCGAAGATCACCATCAGCGGCGAGCGAACGTCGCCGACGATTTCGTCCTGCAGTCCCGACAGCGGGAACGCCAGTTCGGCTCCATAGGCGTCGGGAAAGGCCTCGACGCCTCGTTGGGCGAGCGCGTCGAGTTCGGCCTGCGCACCCGACATCTCGACGCCGGGCGCCAACCGAGCGACGACCGAGAGGTAGTGGTTGTTCCGGCCCCACGGATCGGCCGGATCGAGGCCCAGCGGCACCCACGCGCGCACCTCGGGGTCGGGGAAGGCGAAGCCCTCGGGCATGACGCCCACGACCGTGTGTGCCACGCCCTCCAGCACGACGCTCTCTCCGACGACGTCGGCGCGTTGGCCGAAGCGACTCACCCAGAGTCCGTGTGAAAGAACCACGACCGGCACCTCCGCCCCGGGGCGATCGTCGGACTCGCCGAAGACCCGTCCGAGTGCGGGCTCGACGTCGAGCAGCGACAGAAGCTCCCCCGACGCCATCAGCACGGGGATGCGCTCGGCCTGGGCCCCCTCGCCGAAGGTGGGCTGCCGATAGGTATAGGCCGCCACGGCTTCGAAGGCCGAGACCGTCTGGTAGTCGAAGAACTCGGGCTCGGAATGGTTCCGGATCGGTGCGCCGTCCCCCTGATATCGCGGCACCACGAGGCGGTCGGCCTCGGGGAACGGCAGGGGCCGGAGAAGCACCGTGTCGACCACGCTGAAGACCGCGGTGGTCGACCCGATGCCGGCCGCGAGGGTGAGTGTGGCGAGGAGCGCGAACCCCGGCGCCTTCCGAAGGGAACGGAAGGCGAGTCGCAGGTCGTCGAGCGCAGCAGCAGACATGGAGTCCCTCGTAGGGGTAGATGCACGGGGTCGAAGGCGATGGTGCGATCCGAGGCGAAGGGCCACGGAAAGCGCGCGGCGGAGCCAGAGTCGCCGCGCCCGGCTCGGGGTAATCGCTTCGGCGCTCGCGTGGAATTCCTCCTCCAGATCGCCCAGGAGAGCCTCTACGGCGGGCCCGGGCCGCAAGAGGAGCCGCAGGAGGGCTTCGCCCCACCTCGGTGGCCGCAGCGGATCGTGTTTCGGGGGGCTCACGGCTGGAAGACCCCGTCGAGCCCTTCCCGCAGACGACGTCGGGCCTCGTGCGATCGTCGCAGTACCTCGATCCCGTACGGCGTGACCGACACGACGCGTCGGGCCCGGCCACCGCGCTCCGGCGTCGACTCACCGGTGCGCGTGGCGATCATCCCCTTCGACTCGAGCCGCTCCAGGACGACGTACACCGACCCTCGAGGCACCTCCCGACCGGCCTGTTCGTCGAGTTCGCGCAGGATCGACGCCCCATAGGCCTGGTCGCCCAATCTCAGCGCGGCGAGCATCACCATCTCTTCGAGTTCTCCGGGATAGTCTCGGGGCGCCATGGCGGGGGTTCTCCTGGGGGATGACGACATCGTTGTCATAATAGACGACGTTCACCCTCGATGGGTTGCAAGACGACTTGTCGCACCCGGCTGCGGGCT
>CAYGKI010000439.1:0-2691 GCA_964350235.1 uncultured Gemmatimonadaceae bacterium
GCTACATCGCCCTGCCCCAGTAAGACCGGCACCGGTACCGCGACGGCATCGGATCGTCGGGGCTCTCCTGTCGACTGAGCAGCAGCCCCTCGATGTTGTTGCGGTGCTTGGTCTGGTCGCGCCCACTGCGCATCGTGATGTCGAGCCACACCATCGATTCCTCGATCCGGTCGGCCACCAGGAGCTCGTAGCAGGGGTGCACCCAGCGGTATCCGTGGCGGACGTGGATGCGGTTGCCCCAGTAGCTGCTGCCATCGCTCCCGTCGGGGAGTTGGTCCGCGACGTACCTGTACCGCCCGATGGTGGCGTCGTCGTTCCACCCGGACTCGAGCGCGTCGCGCCAGCCGGGGTCGAGGGTGTCGTCGAGGTCGAGCACGAGGCAGACGTCGACGTCGCCGGGTACCAACGAGAGCGAGGCGTTGCGCGCGACCTCCCAACGGAACGGTGCCACGGAGATCTCGTGCACCGTCGCGCCACCGGCGCGGAGGGCGGGGATCGTGCCGTCGGTGCTGCCCGTGTCGCTGACGACCACGAGGTCGGCGTCGGCGACCGATGCGAGGTACTTGTCGACCTGTGGCTCCTCGTCGAGGGCGATCGTGTAGACCGCGACCTTCACGACGACCTCCGTCGGTGGCCCACCGGCCGTTGGCAACCTTGCGACCGGCACCGTTCGTTGGGCATGGACGCCCAGTGTTAGCACACGTCGTTTCGAACGCTTCGAAGCCGGCTTGGGGGGTCCGGCCTGCGAGCCGCGTAGTGTTCGACGTGAAGTCGGTCGCCCGATCGACGAGAGGAGACGAGTGAGCTACGCACTGGGCATCGACTTGGGGACATCGCACACGGCTGCCGCAACGGCGCGTAACGGACGCGTCGACATCGCGAATCTGGGCAACCAGTCCGCCACCATCCCGTCGGTCGTGCTGTTGAAGGAAGACCACTCGATCCTCACCGGCGAGGCCGCGAACCGGCGCGGGATCACCGAGCCCGACCGGGTCGCGCGGGAGTTCAAGCGCCGCGTCGGCGACACCACCCCGATCTTCCTGGGCGGGGCGCCACAGTCGGCCGAGGCATTGATGGCCCGCCTGCTCCGGTGGGTCGCCGACGAGGTCGCCACCCGGGAGGGCGGACCGGCGGACCGCCTCGCGATCTGCCATCCGGCCAACTGGGGCAAGTACAAGCAGGACCTCCTGGCGCAGGCGGTGCGGATCGCCGAACTGGGCAGCGCCACCTTCCTCACCGAGCCCGAGGCCGCCGCCATCCACTACGCCTCGAACCAGCGCATCGAGCCCGGCGAGATCGTGGCCGTGTACGACCTCGGCGGCGGTACGTTCGACGCCGCCGTGTTGCGTCGCACCGACGACGGGTTCGAGATCCTCGGTCAGCCCGAGGGCATCGAGCGTCTCGGCGGTATCGACTTCGATGCTGCGGTCTTCGCCCACGTCGTACGCAGCCTCGGCGGGAAACTCGACGAACTCGACGAGAACGACCCGACGGCGATCTCCGCGGTGGCACGCCTCCGCGCCGAGTGCGTGGACGCCAAGGAGGCACTGTCGAGCGACACCGACGTGTCGATCCAGGTCCTGTTGCCCAACATCCAGACCGATGTCCGACTCACGCGCAGCGAGTTCGAGTCGATGATCCGCCCGAGCCTGTCCGACAGCATCGGCGCGATGCGGCGGGCACTCGCGTCCGCAGGGGTCGAGCCCGCCGACGTCAAGACCGTGCTCCTCGCCGGTGGCTCGTCGCGCATCCCGCTGGTCGCACAGATCGTCGGCGCGGAACTCGGCAGGCCGGTCGCGGTCGACGCCCACCCGAAGCACGCTGTCGCACTGGGCGCAGCGATTGCCGCTGAGAGCGGCGAAGGTCTCGTGCCGGTCACGCCACCGACTCCGGCTCCGAGCCCGGCCGGATCCCCCACCGCGCCGATCGCACCCGTGGTCGCAGCGGCGGGCGTGGGCGCGGCGGCGGGCGCAGCGGCCACAGCGGGCATGGGCGCGGCGACGGGCACCGACACCCCGTCGATCACCGTGAACCAGGCAACCGCCGACACCGCGGTCAACCCCGTCACCGTGAACCCGGGCGCTGCCGACGCCTACGCCGGTGGTGGCCGCTCCCCCGCCGGGCCGGGCGCACCGCCTCCCGGCTCCGGGCCGGGGCCCGATGAAGGCTCGGGCCGCTGGAAGATGATCGGGGCGATCGCCGCAGCCGTCGTGGTGCTCGGCGCCGTCGGCGCGTTCGCCCTCACCGGTGGCGGAGACGGCGGAGACACCGACGCCGCCACCATCACCACCACCGCTGCGGCGACCGCCACCACCGTCGCCCCGGGCACCACTCTCGCGCCTGCCACCACCACCGCCACGACGGCCGACACCGCAGCACCCGCCACGCCGGCGCCCACGGCGGCACCTCCCGACCCGATCGCCGTCGCCGTCGCTGTCGAAGCCACAGCGGACGCCACGTTCAGTTCGGTCGACCTGGCGTTCGGTGACCGTTCGGTCACCATCAGCGGCCTGGCGTTCGACGATGCGGCCCGACAGGCGATCATCACGGCTGCCAGCGTCCCCGGCATGAACGACGTCGTCGATCAGATGCAACTCCAGGCCGCCGAGGTCCAGTGCACCGACGCCATCCGTTCGCAGACGAACTGGGTGTGTCTGCGCTCGGCGACGTGGAACGGTCAGTCGATCGAGG
>CAYGKI010000440.1:0-2688 GCA_964350235.1 uncultured Gemmatimonadaceae bacterium
CAGGCGGGCCTGGAGGTCGACGAAGGCGCTCGGACGGAGGACTTCCGTGAAGTCGTCGCGGAGTCCCGCAACGGTTCGTACGGCGACGTAGCTCTCGCGAGCGTCGTCGAGGAGCGAGACGGCCTCCTTGAAGGCGGCATCTTCGGCTTCGAAGACCTCGATCCCGATCGCATCCTGCACGAGTCGCAGAAGCGCTCGCACCTTGCGCAGGCGCGTGCGGGCGTCATGAAGGGCCTCGTTCGCGTCGTAGCGAGGCTCGGCGAGGCGGGCCAGCGCGCCGGCGACCTCTTCGCGGGCCATGCGTCGCACGCCGACGGCCACGGGCTCGGACAATTCGAGCCGGTAGCCCCCGAGCGGCGTACCGCCGGGGTTGGAAGATTCGACGTCGGTTCCTGACTGCATGCGTCTGCTCCGCTACGTGTCGCCGCTCGTCCGTCCAGCCGGCAGGTGAACCATATCTCCGTCGACGATCAGGGTGGTCCCTTCCGGGTACCGGATCGTCTCGGGGCTGCTCCCTTCGGGCGTCACCCGAACGGTCCCCCACGCGTCTCCTTTCACTGTGTAGACCACGCCCGCGAGGGCGTGTCCTCGCGCCGCGGCCACTCGAGACCAGGCAGTATCGAACTCGATCTCGCGAATGCGTACGACGCGGTGTCCTGTCATCGTGAACCGGCCTCGGGCTGCAAACGGATGTTCCTACCGATTCAATATACCCATGAGTGTCGGCTCCGGCATGGATTCCTTGAGGTGAAACCCGCGCCGAGCGGTGGGCGTAGGCGAAGGGCGAGTCCCGTGATCGAGTAGGGACTCGCTTTTTCGCCAAGAGCGACACTGAAATTCGACGTGAGGGATAGATCATGTTTCGTATCAACACCGTTTCTGCCATGGCCCTGTTTGCCCTGCTCCCCGCTGCGGCATCGTCTCAGATGAGTCCCGACGTCTCCGCGGTGGATCGTGAGCTGCGGGCGGGTCTTCTGGCCGAGCAGGCCTATCTGGTCGCCGGACAGCGCTCCGACTTCGAGACGGCCGCCACGTGGCTCCGCGACGCGGCCGAGTTGAGCGGCCCGAGTGCGGAGACCGTGCGCAGCCTGATGAACGCGGGTCATTTCCACTTCTATGCGCGGCGGTCGCTGGAAGCGGCGTCGGCCTTCAATGCCGCGGGCGAACTCGCGTTGGAACTGGGCGACCAGGATACGGCGGCGCGAGCCTTCCGCAACGGAGCCTTCGCGGCCGACCGCGTGGGCGATACCATGACCGCGCATCAGCTGATGGCCCGGAGCCAGGCGGTTGCCGCCGAGTCGGCGATGACATTGGTCTCCGTGCAGGACTAGTCCACTCCGCGGGCACCGCGCGCCCCGGCTGGATTCGCGGTTCCGCATTCGCGACGACGCCCCGCGCACCCCTCCGGGGGTGGCGGGGCGTCTGGCGTTCCGGAAGGGCTCGACCCGGCGCCGTTGCCCCGCGACCTTGGGATTCACCCCGTTTTCTCCTGCAGGCGAGCGAACCATGTCCGACCTCCAATCTCTTCTCCGCGAACTCGGCGGCTCCCGTATTTCGGAGTTGAGCCAGGCTCTCGGGGCCGACGAGGGCCAGGCCCGGTCGGCCCTCGCCATGGGTCTGCCCACGATTCTGGCCGCTCTGCAGCGCAACGCCTCGCGACCCGGCGGCGCCGAGGCTCTCGCGCAGGCGTTGGATCGGGACCACGATGGGTCGGTTCTGAACGATCTCGCCTCGGTCTTGAAGGGTGGGCGCCAGAGCGACGGTGAGGGAATCCTCCGCCATGCACTCGGCGATCGGCGGGGCTCCGTCGAAGATGCGGTCAGCCGTCAGAGCGGCCTGGGCAAGGACCAGGTCTCGAAGCTCCTGGCGATGTTGGCTCCGCTCGTGATGGGACAGCTGGGGAAGGCGCGTCGCTCGGGCGGTTCCGATGCGGGCGGACTGGCCGACCTGCTTCAGCGCGAGACCGCTGCGGTGACGGCCGACGGCCCCGACCTCGGTGGTCTGGCGAGCCTGCTCGACCGGGACGGCGACGGGAGCATCGCCGACGATCTCGGTGGCATCGCGAAGGGTCTACTCGGTGGAATGCTCAAGCGAAATCGCTGAGCACATCGCGAGACCCGGAGGGCGCGGACGATTCGGAGGGCAGCTACCGAGTCGTCCGCGCCGCCTCGGTCAGCCTCCGCCGCCGCCCGCTCCCGAGCGGGCCAGGTTGCGGTAGTACTCCTCGACGAGCTGCTCGAATCCGGGCGGCACGTCGTCGCTCCCTCGGATCGCGGCCCGGCCTGCGGCGTCGCCTTCGACGATCCGGCGTAGCGAGAACTCGACCCGCCCCAGGTTCTCACGCAGGATCGTTCTCAGTGCCTCGATCTGTGGGAGATCCTGGTAGTTCGTTTCGTCGCGCAGTCCCTGTAGAGCCTCCAGGGCTCGGTCGAGATCTTCGACGCTCTGGCCCTGTTCCGACAAGGCGTCCCTGAGCTCCCGCGCGTCGCGGTAGCGCTGCTCGAATTCACGCGCGAACTGCCGGATCTCTTCTTCGGTGAAGCTCCGCGTGGGGTCTCCGCGCGTCGCTCCGCCCCGCATGGAGCTCTGGGAGCTGGGTGATCCGTCGGGATTGCTCTGACCGGCCTGGCGGCCGCCCTGGCCACCCTGCTGGCCCGCCTGGCCCTCGCCCTGGCCGCCCTGTTGACC
>CAYGKI010000441.1:0-395 GCA_964350235.1 uncultured Gemmatimonadaceae bacterium
CCCGCCGACTTCGTGAGAACCAACGTCGTGGGCACGGCCACCCTGCTGGACGCCGTGCGGGACTATGTCGATGTTGCGGCGGGTCACCCGGGTGTCGGTGGTCGCGACGGGTTCCGCTTCGTGCATGTCTCGACCGACGAGGTCTATGGTTCGCTGCGACTGGGAACCGACGCGCGATTCAGCGAGGCGAGCCGCTACGACCCGCATTCGCCCTACGCGGCCAGCAAGGCGGCTTCCGACCACTTCGTGCGCGCATGGGCGCACACCTATGGGCTACCGGTCGTACTGACGCACAGCACCAACAACTACGGGCCGTGGCAGTTCCCCGAGAAGTTGATCCCGGTGGTGGTGGTTCGCGCGCTCGCGGGGCGGCCGATTCCGCTCTACGGCACTGG
>CAYGKI010000441.1:417-2432 GCA_964350235.1 uncultured Gemmatimonadaceae bacterium
TCGTGTGGGCGAGACCTACGACCTGGGGGCCCGGTCTGAGCGCACCAACCTCTCGGTGGTGGGTGACATCTGCGACCTGCTCGACGAGCTGAGTCCCGGATCTCCCGTCGTTCCGCATCGCGGGTTGATCACCCACGTGGACGACCGTCCCGGCCACGACCTGCGCTACGCGACCGACCCGTCGAAGGCGGAGCGTGAGCTGGAATGGCGGCCCGAGATCGGGTGGCGCGAGGGACTGCGCGAGACGGTGCGCTGGATGGTGCGGGAGCGGGAGGCGATGCAGGCGCGGCTCGCCGGCGGCTGAGGCGCGCGTGAGGCCGATCAGCCGAAGGTGATGCCTCGGCGGTCGGCCCAGTCTTCGAGCACGGCCAGGGTCCAGAGCGGAAGCGCCAGGTCGCCGCGCCCAGCGTCGAACCGCGAGCGCAGGTCGGCCACCGTGTCCAGATCGTACAGCCCCCGGCGCGCGAGGCCTTCGGACGCGTCATGAGCTCGGCGGGCAGATAGCGCTCCACGAGCCGCCGCAGGGGCCACTTCGTGCCGTCCTCGTGCACCTTGAGCGAATCGGGAAGCGTCCAGCTGAAGGCGACGACCTCGTGGTCGAGAAGCGGAACGCGGGCCTCGAGCGAGGCCCACATCGAGGCGCGATCGACCTTCGCCAGGAGGTCGTCGGGGAGGTATTCGAGCTGGTCGAGAAGCGCCATGCGCGCGTAGAGGCTGCCGTCGTGGCGGTCGAACGCCTTCGAATCGACGAGCGGGCTCTCGGCGCCGACGATCGTGGGAGGCGAGGGATGCCCGACGGCCATGAGCTCGAGGTAGGCGGAGCGTGCGTCGGGGGCCCCCATGATACCCGCGGCCCGCTGAAGCCGGGCGGCGAAGGAATGCTGCTCTCCGAGGCTGCCGGGCTGAAGGCGACGGCCCAGGGCTTCGATGCCCGCGCTGCCGACCCCCGCTCGGAGCAGGCGGGCGGCGAGCGGGCGCAGGGCCTGGGGCACACCGTCGGCCTTGCCGATGAGGCGCGGGCCCTGGATGTAGCGGTTGTAGCCGCCGAACAGCTCGTCGCCCCCGTCGCCCGACAGGGCCACCGTCACGTCTTCGCGCGCGACCTGACAGACGAGCAGGGTGGGGAGCAGCGACGGGTTGGCCATCGGTTCATCGAGAATGCGTCCCAGGTCGGGGATCAGATCGCGCACCCGTGACGTGGGCATGGCGATCTCGGTGTGGTGGGCCCCGAGCCGCTCCGCCACCTCGGCCGCGATCGGTCCCTCGTCGAAACGGGGATCGTCGAAACGGATCGTGAAAGTGCGCACCGGCTGGCTCATCTGCTCGGCCATCAGGGCCACGATGAGCGACGAGTCGACTCCCCCTGAGAGGAGGGCCCCGATGGGGACGTCGGCGACCAGGCGGAGCTTGACCGCCTCGGCCAGCAGGCGCTGGAGCTCGTCGACCGCCTCGTCGGGCGTGCGATCCATGACGGGTCCGCGCGCCACCTCTTCGAGGTCCCAGAAACGCTGCTCATGGCGCTGTTCCACGCCGTCGGCGGTGACCGAGAAGCGCAGCAGCGTGCCGGGCAGCACCTTCTCGACGCCCGCGATCATCGAGAGCGGCGCCGGCACGTACAGGGTGCGCAGGTAGTGCCAGGCGGCGTCGGGATCACCCTTCGGCTCGATCCGGGGGTTCGCGATCATGGCCCGAAGTTCGGATCCGAAGACGAGCGCCGGGCCGCGGCGGGCGATGAACAGGGGCTTGATGCCCATCCGGTCGCGGGCGAGCCACAAGACGTGGTCGCGCGTGTCCCAGGCCGCGAAGGCGAACATGCCACGCAGGCGGGGCACCGTCGTCTCGACGCCCCACGCCTCGAACGCCGCCAGCATCACCTCGGTGTCGGAATGGCCGCGAAAGCGGAATCCGAGCGCGAGAAGCTCTTCGCGAAGCTCGCCGAAGTTGTAGACCTCGCCGTTGAACACCATGTGGAACCGGCCGTGGGCCGAGGCCATCGGCTGGTGCCCTGCCTCGCT
>CAYGKI010000441.1:2442-2675 GCA_964350235.1 uncultured Gemmatimonadaceae bacterium
ACGGCGAAACCCGAGAAAGACGCCGAGATCGGCGTCACTCCAGACCCCTTCCTGGTCCGGTCCCCGGTGTGCGAGGGTGTCGGACATTCGTCGCAGAACGTCGTCGGCCGAGTGGGCGCCTGGAAGGGCGGGGTCGATGAAGCCGGTGAAGCCGCACATGGGACCACGGTGGGGGGGACACTGTAAACATATGACGATACATGGGGGCGGGGCTCCCGGGAAGCGGCAGCCCA
>CAYGKI010000442.1:0-1024 GCA_964350235.1 uncultured Gemmatimonadaceae bacterium
TCGCTGACCGCCCGTGAGAACATCGCCGTGCCGTTGACGTTGACCGGCCACAGCCGCAAGGAGTCGTTCGACCGCGCCGACGAATTGTTGGAGCAGGTGGGCCTCTCCGAGCGGGCCGGCCACCTGCCGAGCCGGCTCTCGGGCGGCCAGATGCAGCGCGTCGCCGTCGCCCGCGGGCTCGGCCTCGAGCCGCCGCTGCTGCTCGCCGACGAGCCGACGGCGAACCTCGACCACATCCAGGCCGAGGCGATCATCCGGTTGCTGCAGAGCCTGCGCGACGACGGCCGCATGATCGTGGTGTCGACCCACGACTCGCGCCTGGTGCCCATCGCGGATCGCATCGTGCAGATGGTGCCGCCGGACCAGCACGAAGAGCGACCGACCCACGATGTCAACTACGGCGCCGGCGAGTCGATCTTCGAACAGGGCGACCCGGCCGACCTGGTCTACGTCGTGAAGTCCGGCGAGGTCGAGGTGATCCGGGTGCTCGCCGACGGCGGGGAGGAACTGCTGACCACGCTCGGCGTCGACCAGTACTTCGGCGAACTCGGCCCGTTCCTCGGCTTCCCGCGTTCGGCGTCGGTGCGTGCGCGAACCGACGTCGTGCTCACCGCGTACAGCCCGCGGGTCTTCCGCGACAAGGTCTTGCACAAGAGTTGAACGGGGTGGGGTCGTCGGTTGTCAATTCGGTGCACTCGGACAGGAACGGTGAGACTGGAGCAATGAGCAACAGCGACGAGGAGTGGACAGCCGGCGACGAGTCGGTCATCAGCAGCGGCCCAGCGGTCGAGCTGTTCATGGGCGAGACCGTGCCGATGGTGGAGCCGTCGACCACACTCCGTGAGGCGGCGGCCTGTCTGCGTGATGCCGAGGTCGGTCTCCTGGTCGTCGGCACCGCAGATGCGGTGCAGGGCGTGGTGTCCGAACGCGACATCGTCCGCAGCGTGGCGCTCGACGTGGATCTCGACACCACCACGGTCGAGGCGATCGAGAGCGAGGACCTCAAGTGGGCCACCCGCGAGAC
>CAYGKI010000442.1:1034-2646 GCA_964350235.1 uncultured Gemmatimonadaceae bacterium
CGAGGTGGTCGAGGAGATGATGGAGAACTACCTGCGTCACGTGCTGATCGCCGGTGACGACGGGCGTCTCATCGGCGTGGCCTCCATGCGTGACCTGCTCGCTGCCTTTCTCGATTGACGGCTGCCGAGCGGGCCGGGCGGCGCCACCTACGATCTCACCAGACACCAAGGAGAACCAATGGACGCAGCACTGCGGTCGATGCTCAACGACACCGAGCGGGCGCTGATGCGCGCCGCCGAGCCGAAGCAGTTGAAGCGGCTCGACGAGGACGAGCTCAGCGAACTCCACGACCGGATCCGGCGAGCGCGCAACAAGTACAGCAAGCTCTACCGGCGCCGTGCGAAGCAGCAGGTGAGCTCCGACCGGTCCCGCGGTCGGGCCAGCGCCGCCCATTCGAAGGCCGCCCGCAAGGCCGAGGGTTTCGAGGATGCCCTGGCCAGGGTGTCGATCCGTCTCGCGAAGCTCGCCGAGGCGGCTGCGTCGGAGCTGAAGGCCGAACGGATCGCCGCCGCGCGCCGCAAGCCGGCGCCGGCGTCGGGCTCGAAGTCGTCGAAGCAGACCAAGTCCGCAGCAACGTCGTCCAAGAAGACGCGCACGCCCGCCAGCGAGAAGCGGCGCGCGTCGACCAAGTCGTCGAACAAGCGCAAGCAGGCGGCGAGCGACCGCCGGTCGTAACCCGAGAACGGTCGCTGGTCGCCCTGCCTGGCGACCGACCCAGGGAGACGTGTTGTCACACAACCGTCATATCCCTGTAGCTTCTCCGTGATGTTCGAAGCCGTCAGCACCGCGAGGCGACGCCGTTCCACGGTCGCGGGCCTCGCGGTCCTGATGGTCGCCGCGCTCGTGCCGTTCTCGGCGGGGGCGTCGCACAGCGGTCCGGAGGCCGAGCAGGCGGCACGTGAGATCCAGGAAGCACGCGATCGTGCGAACGCTGCCTCCCAGGCGATGTTCGATGCCGAGTCCGAACTCGACGAACTCACCATCGGCATCGCGGCGGCCGAGGAGGAACTCGCAGCCGCCGATGCCGAGGTCGACGAGATGCGGGCCGAACTCCAGGCACTCGCAGCCCGGAGCTTCGTGAACGGTGGCGCCTCGACGATGCCCCTGCTCGTCGACTTCGAGGAGGTCAACGACGGACTCACCGCCGAGCGCTTCGCCACCGTCGCGCGCGGCGGCGCAGCGGTGGACCTCGACGAACTCGATGCGCTGATGACGGAGATCACCGACGCCCGCCGCGACCTCGAGCGCCGCCAGGAGCAGGCCGCGCAGGCGCGCGAACAGTACGAGGAGCTGAAGGCGACGGCCGAGAACGAGATCGTCCGCCTCACCGAGGTCGAACGCCAGCGTGTCATCGATGCCGAAGTGCAGCACGAACTCGATCGCCAGCGCGCCGCCCGGGAGGCCGCGGAACGTGCCGCCGCCGAGCAGGCGGCTGCCGCCGCCGCAGCGCAGGAGGAGGCGGCACGAGCGGCCCGGGTGGCAGCTGCGTCGTCGGCCTCCTCCGGTTCGTCCGGCTCCTCGTCCGGTTCGTCGTCTGGCTCGTCCGGCTCCTCGTCCGGTTCGTCGGCGGGCTCGTCCGGCTCCTCCTCGAACGCCGGCCGGGGCATGCTC
>CAYGKI010000443.1:0-2646 GCA_964350235.1 uncultured Gemmatimonadaceae bacterium
GGCCCTGATCTTCTTTTCGCTGATCTTCGGCGCGGCGCTCACCCTGATTCCCGCGGAGAAGGCGAAGCCCGTCATCGAACTGCTCGATGGGATCGGTGAGGCCATCATTCGCATCATCGATATGGCGATGCATCTCGCGCCCTACGGCGTGTTCGGCCTGATCTTCGTCATCACGTCACAGTTCGGGTGGAGTATTCTCGCCCAGCTGAGCATGTACGTCGTCGTCGTGATGTTGGGGCTGCTCATCCACGCCACGGTCGGCATCTCTGCGCTGGTGCAGATCTTCGGACGCATGAGTCCCAAGCGCTTCTGGAAGGCCGTGACCGCGCCGATCATCACGGCCTTTTCGACCAGTTCGTCGATGGCCACACTCCCGACCTCGATCAGTACCGCCGAGAAGGAACTCGGCGTTCAACCCAAGGTGGCGGGCTTCGTCCTGCCCCTGGGTGCTACGATGAACATGAACGGCACGTCGCTGTTCGAGGGTGTCACCGTTCTGTTCCTCGCTCAGGTCTTCGGCGTCGACCTGGGCTTCGGCCAGCAGATCATCGTCATCATCCTCTCGGTCCTCACGGCCATCGGTGCCGCCGGCGTCCCGGGCGGGTCACTCCCGTTGATGATGCTGGTCATGGCCACGGTCGGCGTCCCGCCCGAGGGGATCGCGATCGTTCTCGGTGTCGATCGGGTGCTCGACATGTCCCGCACCACGCTGAACGTGTGCGGCGACATCTCCGCCTCGGTCTACGTCGACCGTATCGACCGGGAGATGCAGGGACTCCCGGCCGCCAACCGCACGTCCGATCCTCTTCCACAAGCCTGACCGGAGCTCTCCCCATGCGCATATCCCGCTTCCTTCCCGCCGCCGCGCTGGCCCTCGCCATCGGCCTTCCCGCCTCGGCCCAGTCGCTGCAATCCGAGGCCGCCCTCGACCTGCGCGCGGTCGGGCAGAAGTTCGTCGGGCTCGCCCAGGCCATGCCGGCCGACGCCTACGCCTGGCGACCGGCCGACGGGGTCAGATCGGTCAGCGAGGTCTACATGCACATCGCCGCGGCCAATCTCGGTCTCCCGATGCAGCTGATGCAGGTCACGCCGCCGGCGGGATACCCGCAGGCCTGGTTCGGAACCGCCGAGCAGATCGCGAACAAGAGCGAAGTGGTCTCTCATCTCGAGACCGCCTTCGAGCATCTGGCGTCGACCATCGAGGGCCTCACCGACGAGCAGTTGATGCAGCCCGTCAACGTCTTCGGGCGAGACACGAACTGGCTGGGCGCCGTCCTGCTCCTCCAGACCCACTCGCACGAACACCTGGGGCAGTCGATCGCCTATGCCCGCTCCAACGGTGTGACGCCTCCCTGGAGCAATTGAACCGTCGCAATGAAGACATTCCTCGTTCGAGTCACCACTCCACTCCTGGTCGTCGTCTCCTTCGCGGGCTGTAGCATCTTCAGCTCCGGGGGGCCCACTCCCCCGGCCCCGGCACCCGGCGACGAGGCCCCCCGGCCCTCCCCGGCTCGCGCCGGCGGTCCGGCCGAGTACCGCGACGTGATCACCGCCGAAGCGGTCTCCGACTCGGGCATGTTCGTCGTGCATCGGGTGGGAGACGACTGGTTCTTCGAGATCCCCGAGGCGCTGTTCGATCGCGATCTCCTGTTCATCACGCGGATCGCGGGCGTGCCCCCGGGCTTCGGCGGGTTCCTCCCCGCCGGCGCGAGCCTCGACGAGCAGGTGATGCGGTTCGAGCGGCGGCCCGACCGGTTGCTCCTGCGCAAACACTCCTTCCAGCAGGTGGCCGACGACTCTCTTCCGATCGCCATCTCGGTCGTCCAGAACAACCTGCCTCCCGTCATCGGGGCGTTCGAGATCGAGGCCGTCGGTCCCGATTCGCTGGCGCCCTCGGTCGTGATCGACGTCACCGACTTCTTCGAGGGCGACATTCCGGCGATCAGCGGCATGCGATCGGCCATGCGGAGGCAATATCAGGTGCGCCGGCTCGACCCCGAGCGCAGCTACGTGAGTCGGATCAGCGCCTATCCCGAAAACGTCGAGGTGCGCCAGACCCAGACGTTCGACGCGGCCGCCCCGCCGTCCGATGCCGATTCGAACACCATCACGGTCGAGGTGAGCCAGTCGATCGTGCTCCTGCCGAAGGAGCCCATGCGCCCCCGATATGCCGACCCGCGGGTCGGCTACTTCTCGGTGAACCGGGTGAACTTCGGGCTCGACGTGCAGAAGGCGGGCGAGGAGACCTTCGTGCGCCGCTGGCGCCTCGAGCCCTCCGACTCGGCCGCCTACTTCCGTGGCGAGTTGGTCGCCCCCATCGAGCCCATCACCTACTACATCGACCCGGCCACGCCCGACCGGTGGCGACCCTACGTGCGGCAGGGCGTCGAAGACTGGCAGACCGCCTTCGAGACCGCGGGATTCAGCAATGCGATTCGCGCGTTGGATCCCCCCTCGCCGGAAGACGATCCGGAGTGGGACGCCGAAGACACGCGCTACTCGGTCGTGCGTTGGGCCGCGTCGCTCACCCGCAACGCCCAGGGTCCCTCCACCTCCGATCCCCGCACGGGAGAGATCATCGAAAGCGACATCGTCTGGTATCACAACCACATGCGCTCGTATCGCAACTGGCTGATGGTGCAGACG
>CAYGKI010000444.1:0-2637 GCA_964350235.1 uncultured Gemmatimonadaceae bacterium
CGTCCAGCGGACTCTCCGATCAGGAGATCGACCGGATGGTGAAGGACGCCGAATCCCACGCCTCCGAGGACGAGGAGCGCCGGAGCAAGGTCGAGGCGCGCAACCAGCTCGACTCGCTGGTCTACCAGGTGGAGCGGGACACCGAGGAGTGGGGCGACAAAGTCGGAGGCGCCACCAAGGAGCGCATCGACACCGCCCTGGGACAGGCCAAGGAAGCCCTGAAGGGCGACGACCTGAGCGCACTGAACGCGGCACGGGACGAGCTGATGCAGGCCTTCAGCGCCGCGGGTCAGGAGATGTACCAGGCCCAGGCCGCCCAGGAAGAGGGCGACGCGACGGCCGACGGTGGGGCCCAGCCGGAAGGAGGCGCCCAGAGCGCCGAACCCGACGCCGACGAGGACGTGGTCGAGGCGGACTACGAGATCGTCGACGAGGAGAAGTAGCGGTCCTCGGCGAGGGTGAAGGGGGCTCCGGGTGGGCGAGGTCGGTCCCACCCGGAGCAACCCTCGGCACCGTGGATCGCATCCGAGAGCGGTGTGCGGCGATGCACGCGGATCGCCGACCTGTGACCCGTGTAGTTGCGTAGGGGCCGCACACACCCAGATCGATTCCGAATCCAAAGGGAGAGAGATAGATGTACGATCCACTCAGAGCCAAGACGAAGGTGGTTCTGCTCACGGGGACCGCCTTCCTGTTCGGCATCGGCATCGCGGGAAGCCTCGGGTGGACGAGCTCCTCGCACGCCATGCCGGCCATCTCGGAGACGCCCCAGGTGTCGGCCGAGGCCGTCCGGCCGGCCATGGACCTGAGTGACGCGTTCACCAATCTGGCGGACGCCGTCACTCCGGCGGTGGTACGGATCGAGAGCCGGCGCACCGTGACCCGGGCCTCCAATCACCAGGAGATTCCCGACGCCTTCCGGCGGTTCTTCGATATCCCTGACGACGAGCAGGACCCCTCGCCGCCCCAGGGCGCCATCTCCGGTGGGAGCGGATTCGTCGTTTCCGACGACGGCTACATCCTGACCAACAACCACGTGGTGGAGGGTGCGGACGAGGTCCGCGTCTACTTCCCCGACCGGCGTTATTTCGACGCAGAGATCGTCGGGAACGATCCCTTCACCGACGTCGCGGTCATCAAGATCGACGCAGGTGAGCGTCTGCCCCACATGGCCTTCGGCAACTCGGACAACCTGAGGGTGGGCGAGTGGGTGCTTGCCATCGGAAACCCCGGCTTCGGGGCGTCGACCCAGCTCGACTTCACGGTGACCGCGGGGATCGTGAGCGCCCGGGGACGGGGGCTCCAGCTGCTGCAGCGGGACCTCTTCCAAAATCCCGAGTTCGGGCCGGAGATGGCGCGTTGGGCCATCGAGGACTTCATCCAGACCGACGCGGTGATCAACCCCGGCAACTCCGGCGGCCCGATGGTGAACCTCCAGGGACAGGTGGTGGGCATCAACTCCGCCATCGCGTCGACGACGGGTGCCTACCAGGGATACGGCTTCGCGATCCCGGTGAACCTGGCCCGGCGCGTCATGGAGGACCTCATCGAGTACGGCGAGGTTCGTCGTCCACGCATCGGCGTGTCCATCCAGGACGTGGTCGCCGAGGACGCGTCGGTATACAACCTGCCGGCGGTTTCCGGCATCCTGGTCCAGTCGTTGGATCCGGAAGGTCCGTCCGCAGGCGCGCTCCGTCCGGAAGACGTCATCGTCGAGCTGGACGGCCAGGCGGTGGGCTACGTGGCCGAGCTGCAGGCGAAGATCGCGGAGCACCGGCCCGGTGAGGCCGTGGAGCTCACCGTGTACCGTGACGGTCGGCCCGTGGAGGTGACGGTCCGCCTGGACGAGGCACCCATCACCAGTCAGCCGGTGGCCACGGTAGCTCGCGCCACCGCGGCGTCCGAGCGGTTGGGCATCCACGTGGAGGCCATCGACGCCGAGCTGGCCGAGGCCACGGGCTTCCAGCCCGGGAGCGGCGTGGTGCTCACCGAGGTCGCTCGAGGCAGCGCCGCCGCCCGCCGGGGCGTGGACGCGTTCCGGGGCAACCGCCTCGCCAGCATCAACGATCGCGAGATCGGCACCCCGGACGACGTGCGCGCCGCCCTGGAGGGTGTGGCCCCCGGTGACGTGGTGTCGCTGCAGTTCGAGGATGCGAGCAACCAGCGGAGGGTGGTGAACGTCCGCATGCCCTGACGGGGGCGTCGCCGGGGCATCCCCGGCGATGCGGACCGCCGTTTCGAAGGCGGCGCGGGGCTTCGGCTCCGCGCCGCTTTTCGTTCCGGGCACCCTCGGAATCGGGGAGCAGCCCGGGTGGGCGGCGGACGACCGTCTTGTGGATACCGGAGAAGGAAGGACGTCCAATGGGATGCCATGGCATCGGGGAGGAGTCCTGGCACCATCCGCCACACTTCAACCACGGGCTGCCAGGGGCGAGATTGAATGGGTCTTCACCCCGGGTTTATCTTTCCCGAGAGCCGCGGACAGGCTCCAGACGGCGCGAAAGTGGCGGAATTGGTAGACGCGCGGGACTTAGGATCCCGTGGCCCAGTGCCGTGGGGGTTCGAGTCCCCCCTTTCGCACTCGGCGTACTGAAGAGAATCCCTGGCACCCGAACCCATATATAGATCGATGACCCT
>CAYGKI010000445.1:0-2629 GCA_964350235.1 uncultured Gemmatimonadaceae bacterium
GAACAGCTCGTTGCCGTCGATGGTGACCTTGGCGTCGATGGCCTTCACGGCGCCGTCGGGCGTGGTGATGAGCGGGTTGATCTCGGCCATGGAGCAGCCGTTGCTCTGGAAGGCCTGGTAGAGCTGTCCGATGATCTTGGCGGCCTGCTTCATGAGGGCCGGATCGTCGTAGAGCGTGTTGGCGAGCCAGAGGGCCTGGTGCGGCAGCAGCCCATAGCGCGGGTCCACCGCGAACGTGCGAATGGCGTCGGGGTTGGTGTGGGCCACCTCCTCGATGTCCACGCCGCCTTCCGCTGAGACCATGAAGGTGGCGGCCTGCTTCTTCCGGTCCACCAGGACGCCTACGTAGGCCTCGGTCTCGATGTCCTCGGCGGGGGTCACCAGGACCTTCTCCACGGTCAGGCCGCTGATCTGCATCCCCAGGATGTTCTCGGCGTGCTCGCGCGCCTCGGCGGGCGTCTTGGCCAGCTTGACGCCGCCGGCCTTTCCGCGACCGCCGGAGTGCACCTGGGCTTTGACGACGACCATGCCGCCGTACTTCTGGGCGATGGCCTCAGCGTCCGCCGGGGACGTGGCGATCTCCCCCGGGGGGACCGGTATCCCGGCCGCTCGGAAGAGCTCTTTCGCCTGATACTCGTGGATGTTCATGCGCGCTTGGTTTCGTGGAGCGAAAAGGCGCGTCCGGCGGGCGCTGCGGCCCGACGGACGGAGAAAAAGACGGTAGAAGCTACCAGGGCGCCGGAGGTCGATCAACGGCGGCGCCGGATCCGCCGGAGTCGCGCAGCCGCTGGAGGAACGCTCTGAGCTCGGCGAGGGCGGCTCCGTAACCTTCCCAGTCCCCCGCCCTGGCCCGGGCGTCGGCGCGCTCGAGAAGGGTGAGCGCCTCGGCTGGCCACATGGGATCCGCGCCCGGCGTGGGAAGCGTGCCGGGCACGGTCGTGCCGGTGGGAACAGCCCCGGCGCCATCGGTGAGCAGCGCCACGCCTTCGGCCAGCTGCTCGGTCATCACGATCCGGCGGCCGTCGCTCACCAGGAAGCGGCGAAGCTCGGGAATGGCATTGGATTCGGCGGCGAGGAAGACCGGCTCCATGTAGAACATGGAGCCGTCGATGGGCAGGAGATGGAGGTGCCCGGTCCATACCTCGCTCCCGCCGCTTCTCCAGAGGGCGAACTGCTGGGAGATGACCGGATCCTGCTCCACCAACGCCTCGATCTGGCGCGGCCCCGGCACCTGGTCCGCCACGGGCACGTCGAGCAGGTCCAGCTCCGGCACGCCCATCTCGTCGGTCCGCCCGGCCAGCACGCCGGTGAGATTCTGGCGTCCCGCCGGCACGAACACCGTCGTGAGGTTGAAGCGAGGCGCCTCGTCTCCCGGGAAGGCGTACAGGCCGTACTCGGGAGAGTAGCGAATGGGGGTGGTGCTCTCCGCCTGCTGCTGGGCCGTGGCCCAGACGTCCTGCTGGCCGTGGAAGTCGGCGGCGGTCTCCTGATGGTACTGCAGCAGCACGCGGGACTGGACGTCCAGCAGAGCCGCGGGATAATGCACGTGCTGACGGAGGGAAGTCGGCATCTCGTCGATGGGACGAATGAGTCCGGGGAACGCGGCCTGATAAGCGTCCGCCAGGGGGTCCTCGTTGGGGATGCGGTAGAAGCGCATCGCGCCGGTGACCGCGTCCACCGTCACCTTCACCGAGCTCCGGACGTAGCTCAACTGGGACCGGAGGGTCCCCAGCTCGTGGACGGTGGACAGCGGGAAAGCCCGCGTTCCCGTGAACCCCTCCAGAAGCCAGGTCACCCGTCCGTCGGCCACGATGGCCCGGGGAGCCTCGGGGAACCGGAGGAAGGGCGCCACGGCCTGCACCCGCCCCAGCACGCTTCTGCGGTGGACGAAGCGGGTCTCGGGGGTCAGGTCGGAGGCGAAGAACAGATTGGCGTCCTGGAAGCGCCAGGCCAGCAGCGCAGCGCGAAGGCGCCCACGCATCTCGATCCCGCCTGGAACGTCTTCGGGGGGAAGGGGCTCGAGCTCACCCTCGGGGCTGTCCCCCGTCCTGGCCGCGGGGTCCAGCAGGGCGTAGGGCTGGGGATTCGAGCTGAAGTAGGCTTCCGGGCGGTCCAGGCGGAGGGCCGGAAGCTCGGCGGCCGCCGGGGTCCGCTCCGGGGGAATCCCCGAGATGAGCATCTCCGGTCGGGCCTCGGGAGACCGGGACACGGCCTGGCTCACCGCGGCTCCGAGTCCCCGGATGTAGAGGTCGCGGAGATGGAGATTCTGCCAGCTCGGGTCCTGGATCCCCGAAGGATCGATCTCCCGGACCGAGACCGCCACCACCGAGGGGCCGGACAGCCCCGGGTACCGGTCGATGGTGACGTCGGAGAAGTCGTAGTAGGGGAAGCGGGCTTCGATGGCCCGGAAGCTCTGCAGGAGCGTGTTGCGGCTCCACACCGGGAGACCGCTGAATCCGTCCAGGACCCGAGGGGCCGGGATGCCCTCATCGGGCGCGTAGGCGAATCGGGTGCGTTCCAGATCGTCGAGATCGAAGCCGAGCCGGGTGAACCTGATGTTGTGCTCGATGTAGGGGGTCTCCCGCGCCAGCTCGTTGGGCACGACCTGGAAGCGCTGGACCACCGACGG
>CAYGKI010000446.1:0-2617 GCA_964350235.1 uncultured Gemmatimonadaceae bacterium
GGCATCGAGATCGGCGGCGTGGAGTACATGATCGACGATCGCGACGGCCGGATCTACTACTACGACGTGAACGCGCTGTCCAACTTCGTGGCGGACGCCCCCAACGTGGTCGGGCTCGACGCCTTCGCCCGACTGGCGGACTGGCTGGAGCGCGAGGCGGGGCTGCGGGACGCTCCGGAGGAAGCCGTGGCGGTGGCCGCGGGAGGTGCGCGATGAGGTTCGGCTACTGGCTCCCGGTGTTCGGCGGATGGCTGCGGAACGTCGAGGACGAGGGGATGGACGCCTCGTGGCGCTACGTGAGCAAGCTGGCCCGGCGCAGCGAGGAGATCGGCTTCGACCTGACGCTCATCGCCGAGCTCAACCTGAACGACATCAAGGGAATGGACGCGCCGTCCCTTGACGCCTGGAGCACCGCGGCGGCGCTGGCCGCCGTCACCGAGCGGCTGGAGCTCATGGTGGCCGTGCGCCCGACGTTCCATCAGCCGGCGCTCCTGGCAAAGCAGGCCGCCAACATCGACCGTATCAGCGGTGGACGGCTGTCGCTGAACGTGGTGTCTTCGTGGTGGGCCACGGAGGCCCGGAAGTACGGGGTCCAGTTCGACGAGCACGACGACCGATACGCGCGCACGTCCGAGTGGCTCGATGTGGTGGACGGGATGTGGAGGCAGCCCGAGTTCAGCTTCGAAGGGAAGTACTACAAGGTCGAGGACGCCATCCTCGAGCCGAAGCCGGTGCGGAAGCCCCGCCCCACCATCTACGCCGGCGGCGAGTCCCCGGCGGGCAAGGCGCTCATCTCCAGCAAGTGCGACGCCTGGCTCACCCACGGTGATCCACCGGACGTCGTCACGGGAAAGGTGGACGACATGCGGGCGCGCCGTGAGGCGGCGGGCCTGGCGCCCATGACCTTCGGCGCCGCGGGATACGCCGTGGTCCGGTCCACGGAGCGGGAGGTCCAGGAGGAGATGGCGCGCATCACCGACGTGCAGGAGAACGCGCGCGGCTATGCCAACTACAAGGACTGGATCGAGAACACGAAGCTGGAGCGGCGGGTGAGCATCGAGGACTACTCGGTGTCCAACCGTGGCCTCCGGAGCGGTCTCACCGGGACGCCGGAGCAGGTGGCCGAGCGGATCCTGGAGTTCGAGCGGGCGGGCCTGGACCTGCTCCTCCTCCAGTTCTCCCCCCAGTTGGAGGAAATGGAGCGCTTCGCCGAGGAGGTCATTCCGCTGGTGCGCGAGGAGTCGAGGGGAACGCGGGTGGCCTGATAGGGGGCCACTGGCCGAGGGTAGCCAGCCGGCGTATATCATCCTCGTCGTTCGGGGCGCCCGCGCGCGTTCGCGTCGCGGGCGCTCCGGCACCGGAGGAGACGCCCATGGACGACCCGATCTCCCGGGCACGGGACTTCACCGAGCTCCGGGACCTCGGTGAGCACGGCCCCTACCTGTTCACGCGTATGTTCTCCGTGGAGGGTTGGTGGGCCAGGTCGCGTGCGAAGCGTAGGCTCGCGCTACTCAAGCGCATCGACCAGCCTCTTCGCGCCATGCTCCACGAGGACGAGCGGGTCTTCTTCCTCACCCGCGGGGTGGCGCAGCCTTCGATGCTCGAGTGGTACCTGTTGGGCGCGCCCCTCTACTATCTGAATCGCCGCGCGCTGGTGTTCACGAATCGACGGATCCTCCTCATTCAGATCGATTGGCGCAACCGCGTCCGGGAGATGCGCGACGAGATCTCCTACGGGGTGATCAGCCGGCTGGAACGAACGCTGTTCGGATACCTGCGCATAAGGTTCAAGTCCGGGGAGCTACTCCGCCTCGCCGCGGTTCCCCGAGCGGACCGGCGGTGGCTGTCGGCGACGTTCGAGCGCCTACCCAGCGCGTTGGAGGCGGCACCAACACGGGAGGGACTGCAGCATCTCTGTCCGCGCTGTTACGCCCATCTCAGGACGCACGTGCCTGCCTGCCCGACCTGCCAGGGCGCGCTCAAGGCCCCGAAGACGGCGGCCATTCTCTCGTTCCTGTTCCCGGGAGCCGGAGACCTCTACCTGGGTCATCGGAGCTTCGCCTACCTGGAGATCCTCTTCGCGAGCCTGATCTGGGTCCTTGCGCTCGTCATCGCCTTCGACCTGACCGTCGGCCTCCGGGATCTCGCCCTCCTCTTCGGAATCACGATTCCGGCGATCCACGGCTTCGACGCTTTCACCACGCACCGCATCGCCACCCAGGGGATCCTCCCACACGACGGGCGTCCCGCCCGCCGGCGGCTCCTGTTCGCGGGACTGGTGCCAGCCCTCGTGCTGGTCTGCCTCGGATCCACGCTGCCCTACCGCCTCCAGCTCAGGCCCGTCCCCGGGGTCATGACGGGCGCCGAGCTGCCCAGCGCATACCAGACCGCACTCCAACGGGAGGGTTACCTGCAGCCCGGCGAGGCGGTGCGATTCTTCCATTCGGCGGGAAGGGGCTCCGTACTCCAGGAAGGCTCCCTCTTTACCGACGATCGGGTCGTATCCTACGCGTCCACGGACCAGGGGATGTGGTGGGAGTCGGCACGCCTGTCCGAAATCGTCGACCTCGACTTCGCCCTGGCTCCGCCGACGGAGCCCTTGTCCTACATCACGGTG
>CAYGKI010000447.1:0-2614 GCA_964350235.1 uncultured Gemmatimonadaceae bacterium
TGCGCCGAGCACGTGCGATGGCGAACGCGGTCCCCACCGCCTTCGGCAAGTGGGACGCGATGGTGCTGGTCTGCGGCGGGACCCACAACGCTCGGCTCCCCCAGACCTTGTGCCGCCCCTCGGCGGTGGGATCGTCCTCGCTGGCGCAGATGGACAGCATGGTGTCGAACGCCATGTCCAGCTCGGGGAGCTTGCGCCCCCGGGCCATCATCAAGCCACCTGACCTGTAATGCAGGAAGCAGGGGTCGGTGGTGCGGAGCAGCGTGCCGAGTACCGCATTCTGCTCGTGGCCCGCCGAGGAGATGGTGTAGAAGCTCCGACCGCTGGCCTTGAGACGCCGGGCTTCCACGTCGGCCATCCGGCTGAGGAGCTGATCCTCGTAGATGCCCAGCGCCACGCGGGCCGTGAGTGTCGTGCCCAGGCGGACCGGCTCGTCGAGGCCCAGACGGCGTTCGACCTTCGGCGCTTCGGCCAGGAACCGCTCCAGGTTGCCCTGTACGATGGAGACCCTGTCCAGACTCATGCTCCCCCCTCGAGCTGTTCGGCGGCGCGCAGCCCGGCCGATCGCACGGCCTCGGCCACGGCAAGCGTGTAGCTGTTCACGAACCACTGCCCTTCTTCGGACGCGTACTCCGCCGTGGCGCGGCGGATGAGCTGGTCCGGCGCCGGAGCGTACCCGTGGAGCAGTCGGATGACCGCCGCTCCGTGGCTGTTCACCTGGGCGAGCTCGAGCTCGTCGCCGGAGAGCGGCTCGAACGGCTCGGTGCTTCCGGGACGCATCACGTCCACCACGCGGTAGGATGCCTCTCGAAGCGCTTCCTGGATCAGGACGAAGAACGGGCCTTCCCCCCGAGCCTCGGCCCATGCGGAAACGAGATGGATGCGCGCCTCCGACGGAGGCTCGTCCGTCATCTCGGCGGCGTACTCCTGCAGGCTCTGAGCGGGCTCGTACTCCTCTCCGATGCGCCGCACGGCCGCCGTGGCGCCTCCCTCCATCCACTGGAGCGCGCGGGTGGTGGCGTCGAGCGTGGCGTCGGCCACGAGCCGATCGCGCACTTCGGCCCTGAGGCCCTCGTAGTCGAAGGCGGAATAGACGGCATCCACGAGCTCCTCGAGCTCGGCGTCACTGGGATCGCCGATCATGATGGCGACCTGGCGGGTGAACGCCCTGGCCCGGGCCCCGAGCACACCCTCCAGATCCGAGAGCTCGAGGAGGCGGTCGACGTTGGCGGAGAGCGCTTGGCCCTCGGGTGGCGGTTCGGGGACGGGAAGCGACGACCCACCGCCGCAGGCCGCGATCACGGCCAGAAGCGGGAGCGCCGACGAGAGCTTCCACCTGTGCATACGTGTATCCATGTGGACGGAGCCTTGAAGTGTGCGAGAACCTTACCCAAGGCGCTTCGACTTCGATACCCCGGCGCAGCGCGGGAATGTGGCTCGGCCCGGCCACGCGGCCGTGCACCCCCCGGAGGTGGCCGTCCCAGGGGCGCCCCCCTTAGAATGCTTGGGTCTGCTGACTGTCCCGTACCCGTGACGGATGGCCTCCATGAAGAAGCTCCTGACGTTTCTCACCATCGCGCTCGCGGCGTGCACCTCACCCGGGTTGGAAGAGGCACGCTGGGAAGCACGAGCGGACAACGTGACCATCACCAGGGACGAGTGGGGCATCGCGCACGTGCGCGGTCGCACGGACGCGGACGCGGTCTTCGGGATGATCTATGCCCAGGCCGAGGACGACTTCAACCGCATCGAAGTCAACTACCTCAACGCCATGGGCCGTCTGGCGGAAGCGGAGGGAGAGGAGGAGATCTGGCGGGATCTCCGCATGCGCCTCTTCATCGATCCGGACGAGATGCGCGCGCTCTACGCCTCGAGCCCGGAATGGCTCAAAGAGCTCATGGATGCGTGGGCGGACGGGCTCAACTATTTCCTCCGCACCCATCCCGACGTGCAGCCCCGCGTCATCCACCGTTGGGAGCCCTGGATGGCCCTGACCTTCACCGAGGGAAGCATCGGGGGTGACATCGAGCGGGTGAATCTGGGGCAGCTGGCGGAGTTCTATCGCGACGATCCCGCGGCGCGGCTCCGGGCGCCGGTGACGGCGGACGCGGGATCCGTGGCTCCCGAATCGACGTCTCGGGACGGGGCGGTGCTCGCCAGCGCGTTGATCCCCAGGACCCCCGACGACCCGACTTCCGAGCCGTCCGGGTCCAACGGGTTCGCCATCGCGCCGGAGAACACGGTGGACGGGAACGCCCTGCTCCTCATCAATCCCCACACTTCGTTCTTCTTCCGCTCCGAGCTCCACATGGCCAGCGACGAGGGATTGAACGCCTACGGGGCCGTCACGTGGGGGCAGTTCTTCGTGTACCAGGGGTTCAACGAGACGGCGGGCTGGATGCATACGTCCAGCGGTGTGGACAACATCGACGAGTACCTGGAGGAGGTGCGTCCGGACGGCGACGCGCTGGTGTACGTGCACGGCGACGCCCGCCGTCCGGTGGAAACCCGGGAAGTCACCATCCGCTACCGCACCAGCGGCGGCATGGAAGAGCGGGCCTTCACCGTGTACCGCACGCACCACGGTCCCATCGTGCGGGAAGCCGACGGCCGC
>CAYGKI010000448.1:0-2612 GCA_964350235.1 uncultured Gemmatimonadaceae bacterium
GCCATGGTGTGCTCCTGTGGGGTTGGGTGCTTCGTGTGGGGACGAACCTGCCGAGCGGGCGGGACCGCTCTGCGACATCACACGATAGGGGCAACCGAATCCGGAGCCAACGTCGGAGTCAGATTAGTTGAGTCGATATGACTCAGGTTTGTTGTCCGCTCTCGGTTGCGAGGTGCTCCGGCCCGAACGAATGAGGGAGCAGTTCGCCCACCGTGGTCGTCCAGGTCCCCCCCGTGGCGGCAGCCACCGCACGGTGTGCCCGGCTCGTCGCCGTCGGTGACCACCACGATCTCGGCGATCGAATGTTCGGCGCCTGCGACCATCGCCGCGATCGCGCCCGCTTCGGCACACGAGCCGAGCGGGTACGCAGCGTTCTCCACGTTGCAGCCCACCACCACGGCGCCGGCTCCGGTACGGATCGCCGCACCCACCCGATAGTGCGAGTAGGGGCAGTACGCGAGCAGGTGGATCGCCTGCGCCGCCGCCAACAACTCCGGATCGGGCTCGGTGGCACTCATCACCCCATCATGGTTCCCCGCGCCCGGGTCTCGGGCACCAGGCGCGTTGCCCGAGCGGGCGGTCAGATGCCGACGACGAGGGGCACGACGATCGGGGTGACGATCAGGGTCACCAGACTGAGCGGGGCGCCGACGATCGTGAAGTCACGGAACTTGTACCCGCCGAGGCCGTACACCATCAGGTTGGTCTGGTAGCCGATCGGCGACAGGAACGAACACGACGCCCCGATCAGCACCACGATCGCGAACGACCGGACGTCGAGCCCGGCCTCGAGCGCGGTCGCGGTCGCCACCGGGAGCATCAGCGCGGCCGCTGCATTGTTCGAGAGCAGCTCGGTGAGGATCATCGTGGTGAACAGCACCGCCACGAGGCGACCGACGTCGCCGAACGGATCGCCGAGCGTGCCGAGCACCGTGGCCATCTCGGCCGCCAGCCCGCTGACCGCCACCGCGGTGCCGAGACTGATCGACATCGCGATCGTCAACACCACGTTCAGGTTCACCGACCGCCGGGCCTCGGTGGCACTGATCACCCCGGTGACCAGCAGCACGGTCGCAGCCAGCAGCGACGCCTCCATGAGCTCGAAGACGTTCATCACCACCGACGCGACCATCGCAGCGATCACGCCGAGCACGACACCGGCGCGATGCGACCGCACGGGCGGGGCGGCGTCGAGCGACGCGATCACACTGAAGTCGCCGTGGCCGCGCCACTGGCGCTCGAACTCCGGCGTCGCCAACACGAGCAGGACGTCGCCGGGACGCAACACGACGGTGCCGAGTTTGCCCGGCAGATCGTCGTCGTGGCGGCGGATCGCCAGGACCGCTGCGTCGTAGCGGGCACGGAAGCCGGTGTCACGCAGTGTGCTGCCCGCCAACTCCGAGCGCTCCGACACGACCGCTTCGAAGAGCCCGGCATCGGGACGGTCGGCCGCGCCGATGAGGTGGGCGTCCTCGGCGCTGGAGAACCCGGCGATCTCGAGCAGGTCGACCACGTCGACGACGTCACCGGCGAAGTAGCAGATGTCGCCGGCGTTGAGGATCGTGCCGGGACGCGCCGGGAGCACGGAGGCGCCGGCGTCCAGTCCGGCACGTTCGATGCCTGCCAGGAACACCCCGTGGAGGTTGCGCAGGCCGACGGCCTCGATCGTCGAGCCGGCCAACGGACCGTCGGCGTCCACGCGCAGAGCGATGGTGTAGGGCTGCACGCTGCCGGATGTCTCGTCGCCGGCGCCCTGGCGATGGCGCAGGAGACGTGGGGCGGTGAGCACCAGCACGCCGATCCCGACGACCGCGACCGGCAGGCCCACGCCCGTGATCTCGAACACGCCGAGGGGGTCGCCGCCCTGCGCGACCAGCAGATCGGAGACCACCAGGTTGGTCGACGTGCCGATCACGGTGATCACACCGCCGAAGACGGCGGCGTACGACAGCGGAATCAGGTACGGGGAGGCCGACACACCGGACCGGCGGCACCAGGTGACGACACGCGGCGCCGCCAACGCGACCAGCGGCGTGTTCGGCAAGACCGCCGACAACGATCCGCTGACCAGCGCCAACCGTCCCAGCCGGGCTCGACTGCGCGCTGCGGTGCCGCCGCGTGTCCCGCCCGCGCTCCGTCGACCCTCGAGGACGCGGTCGATCAGGGGCGACAGGGCCCCGGTGAACGTGGCCGCACCGGCGAGCACGTACAGCGCAGCGATCGTGATCGGCGCCGACGACGCGAGCCCCGACAGCGCCTCGCCCTGGTCGACCACGTTGGTCAGGAGCAGCACACCGACGGCGGCGCCCATCGCTGCAGCCGCTGGGAGCCGATCGAACGCGAGGACGCCGAAGGTGGCCACCAGGACGGCGAGGGTGATCCAGGAGTCGAGCGTCATCGGGCGAGTGGGACCTCGACCGACACCGAGCCGGCCCTCGGGTGGGTGACGGTGACCGACACCGTCGTGCCGGCGCGAGCGCGCACCAGCCACGAACACGTCGTGCGGTCTGCGGTCCCCGCGGTCACGTGGGTCAACCGCGCCGCCGACGATCCGTCGAGTTGGCCCAGCGTCCGACGCGCCGGGCCGTCGAGCAGGGTCGACCCGCCCGCGA
>CAYGKI010000449.1:0-2592 GCA_964350235.1 uncultured Gemmatimonadaceae bacterium
ACCCCGAGCAGAATCGCACGTTCACGGACCACTACCTGGAGGTGGAGTTCGACCTCTCGGACGTCCTCTTCGTCGCCACGGCCAACACGCTCCAGGACATCCCGGAACCGCTGCGCGACCGCATGGAGATCATCCGCCTTCCCGGGTACCTCCTCACCGAGAAGCACCAGATCGCCACCCGCTACCTCTGGCCCCGCCAGCTCCAGGGTCACGGGCTGGACGTGGCCGACGTGGCGCTGGACGGCGAGGCCGTGGAGGAGATCATCGAGCGGTACACCCGCGAGGCGGGCGTTCGGGAGCTCGAGCGCAGGTTCTCGCGCATCGCGCGGAAGCTGGCGAGAGCGCACGCCGACGGCGGGACTCCGCGGTCCCGGGTCGTGAAGGAGGACCTGCGGGACCTCCTGGGTCCCCCGCCCTACCACCCCCCCGACCGTGACCAGGACGGGGATCGGGTGGGCATCGCCAACGGATTGGCGTGGACGGCGACGGGCGGCGAGATCCTGGACGTGGAGGTCGCCATCGTCCCGGGCAACGGCCAGCTCCGCCTCACGGGCACCCTGGGCGACGTCATGAAGGAGTCGGCGCAGGCCGCGGTCACGTATGCACGCTCACGGTCGGCCAGGCTCGGCCTCGCTGCCGACTTCCACGAAGCCATCGACGTGCACATCCACCTGCCCGAGGGCGCGACGCCCAAGGACGGCCCGTCCGCCGGCATCACCATCGCCTCGGCACTCATCTCCGCCCTCACCGAGAGGCCCACCCGCTCGGACATCGCCATGACGGGGGAGATCACGCTGCGCGGACGCGTCCTGGCCGTAGGCGGCGTGAAGGAGAAGGCCGTCGCCGCGCTTCGGAACGGCATGAGAACCGTGGTGCTTCCGGCCGCCAACGCCACCGACCTGGAGCTCCTGCCCGATGAGGTGACCCGCTCCGTCCATTTCCAGCTGGTGCGAACCATGGACGAGGTCCTGGATGCCGTTCTCGTCCCCTCGTCCCGGGCGCACGACGTCCAGGACGACGACGGGCTGGGCGTCGCCCTGCCCCGTCCATGAAGATCGGCACGGTGGAGTATGCGGGCACGGTGGTGGACCCCACCGCGCCTGCGCCGGGAACACTGCCGCAGGTCGCCTTCTCGGGGCGTTCCAACGTCGGCAAGTCCTCGCTCATCAACACGCTGCTCCGAAGAACACGGGCGAAGATCGCGCGTGTCTCCGCCACGCCCGGGAAGACGCAGGCGCTCAACTTCTATCGGGTCAACGACCTTTTCTTTCTGGTGGACCTCCCCGGATACGGCTTCGCGCGGGTCCCGGAAGCCACCAGGGCGGGCTGGGCGAACCTCATCGAGGGATTCCTCTCCCGCTCACGGGAGCTCCGGGGCGTCGTTCATCTGGTGGACGCGCGTCACAAGCCCACGGCGCACGACCGGGAGATGGTGGCCTACCTGGCGGAGATCGGCGTCCCCGCCCTCATCGTGCTGAACAAGATGGACAAGCTCTCCCATAGCGAGAGGGCCAAGGCCATCCGGCGCGCGGTGGAGGAGTTGGAGGTGGACGAAGCCCAGCTCCTTCCCTTCTCTTCCAAGACCGGCGAGGGGCGGCCCGAGCTCCTGGACGCCATCGAGACGCTCATCGCGGAGGCCCCCGGCGACGGAGCCCCCGACGCATGACCCCCCAGCGGCGGCTCCTCCTTCTCCTCACGCCTTGGGTGGCGGCATGCACCCTGTCGGCGGGGGGCACCGGCACCAGGGACTTCGAAACCGGCGATGTGGGCGCGCTTCCGCCGCCAGGGTACGGCACGCTCTCCCAACGGGACGTCTCCTTGTCCCTGAGGAGCGGTGATCTCCAGCTCCTCGTCACCCCCCTGGCGACGTCCGTCCTGGTGGCGACGGCGCCCGACACCTACCGACGGCTCGAGGCGCTCGGCGCGCCCCATCGAACGGGCCCCGAATCTCCGGTGTTCCTCGTCTCGTTCTATTCCGACCGCCCGGACGCGCGCTTCGTCGCCGAGGAGGTCCAGTTCGTTTCCGGAGGGCTGAGGGCGAGGCCAGCCAGCATCCATCCCGTCACGCCCCGATGGGGATCGGGACGGGTGGCCCAGCGGGAAACGGAGATGGCCGTGTACGTCTTCGACAGGCCGGTGGACCTGGAGTCGGACATCGTGCTCCATTACGGCCTCGAGGAGACCACCGAGTGGCCGGCTGTTCTCACCCGCATCCAGGCCGAGCGGTCACGGGCGAGGGCACGCGCCACGGGCGGGTGGGACGTCGAGGCCCGCCGTCAGTCCTCCAGCTCGTACTTGGAGATCTTCCGGTAGAGGGTTCGCTCACCGATCCCCAGGAGCTCGGCCGCCTTCCGGCGGTTGCCGTCGACTTCCGCCAACGCGGCCTCGATGGCCCGCCGCTCCATCTCCTCGATGGTCATGCCGGGACGGAACACCACCGCCCCCTCCGGCTCGTCCGGACCCACACCGGTGCCTCCGTCCTCCGCCCCCGTGTCCTCCCCCGTCTCTCCGGCCGATGGCTCGCCGGGCGAGTAGGGGCGAATCTCGGCCGATCTGCCCACATGCATGCCCGCGTCCGGGCGTGAGGCCCCG
>CAYGKI010000450.1:0-955 GCA_964350235.1 uncultured Gemmatimonadaceae bacterium
CGGCGAGGGACTCGCCCTGCGTCCCGACCAGGGCTGCGCCGCGTGCGGGCCAGACGAGAGCGCCCAACGTGGCCGCCAGCGCGAAGGCGCCGAGGATCCGGTCGATCCGTCGGTGGTACGCCGCCACGTCGGTCGCCGGTGCCACCACGGCCAGCACGCAGGCCCCGATCGCGGTCGGCACGAGCGACATCATCAGGCCGATCACGAGGCCGAAGGCCGCGCCGAGCGGACCGTAGGTGGGGGCGAACGCCCAGGCGATGGCGGTGACGCCCACCGCTGCCCCGATGGCGAGGCCGCTGATCAGCGCTCGGCCGGCGACGGCCCCCGCCGCCGGGAAGCGCTTCCGCATCGGCTGGTCGGCTCCGACCTGGTGGACCGCCATGGCATCCCACGGTATCCGTGCCCCCTGCCCGCGGCGGCGTGATCGGCCTCGCGTTCGATGCCTCGGCGCCGATGCCGCGATCATGGGGCGATGGACCAGTTCACCAGCATCGTCACGGGAGCGAACACGGGATTGGGGCGAGCCACCGCGCAGGCGTTGGCGGCTCGCGGCGACAAGGTGATCTTCGCGTGCCGGTCCGAGGCCAAGGGGCGGGCGGCCATGGCGGAGGTGGCGGAGGCGACCGGCAACCAGAACGGCGAGTACCTGGCGCTGGACCTGGCCGACCTGTCGCAGGTCCGTGAGGCCTCCGGAGCGCTGCTCGAGCGGGGAGAGCCGATCCACCTGCTGGTGGCCAACGCCGGCATCGCCGCGCAGAAGGGGGTGACCGCACAGGGCTTCGAGCTCGCCTTCGGAGTGAACCACCTCGGCCACTTCGCCTTCGTCACGCAGGTCCTGCCGTTGCTGGAAGCGGCATCGCCGGCCCCGGACGGGGCGCCGGCTCGCGTCGTGGTGGTCTCGAGCGGCAGCCACGCCGATGCCACCCACGGCATCGACTTCGGCCAGCTCCGCCAA
>CAYGKI010000450.1:965-2589 GCA_964350235.1 uncultured Gemmatimonadaceae bacterium
GGTGTTCGCCCAGGAGCTCGCTCGTCGCACGAGCCCCGACGAGCTGTTCGTGGTGTCGCTGCACCCCGGCAACCTCATCGGCACCGATGTCATGCGGCGGGTCCCGGGGCCGATCGAGTCGCTCATCAAGCGCTTCCGCCCCTCCGCCGAAGAGGGCGCCAAGACGTCGGTGCTGTGCGCCACGTCGCCGTCGGTGCTGGACCACCGCGGTGCCTACTACTCGGTGATGGAGCTCACCGAGCCCAGCGAACGGGCCACGCCCGAGCTCGGTCGCGAGCTGTGGGAGCGCAGCGAGGCCTGGGTCGCCGAGGCCTGAGGTCACCTCGCCCCACCGGCCCTGTCGTACCATCGCCGCGATGCCTTCCCCCTGCGACGCCTGCGGGCGCCCGTGAGCACCCCCGCGGTGGAGGGCGGGCCCGACCGGCACGCCGAGCGACGCTTCCGGATCGGTCTGGCGCTGGTGACGCTGGCGGCGGCCATCGGCCGGTACGTGTACCTGGTGGCCTCGAAGGTCGACGACGGCCGGATCCTCGACCAGGGCGACGCGTTCTGGTACGGGTCGACGGCGTGGAACCTGGCCGACGGGGAGCTGTTCCGCAACTACTTCAGCGGTGGGGTCACCGCAGACCACCCGCCGTTGACCGTGGTGCTGTTGGCCCCGGCTGCGTTGTTCGGCAACGAGAACACGTGGGGCCAGCGGCTGACGATGGTCGTGCTGGGCGCGCTGGTGGTGACCGTGGTCGGCCTGGCCGGACGGGCCCTCGCCGGTCGCCGGGTGGGGCTGGCGTCGGCCGCGGTGGCCGCGATCATGCCGGCGCTGTGGATCAACGACGTGCTGTTGATGAGCGAGACCCCTGCGGCCCTGCTGCTGGCCGCGGTGATCTGGGTGGGGATCGTGCTGGCCCGCACGCCGACGGTTCGCCTCGCGGCGGTCGGCGGCGCTCTGTGCGGTCTGGCCGCGCTGACCCGCGCCGAGCTGGGCCTGCTGCTCCCGTTCGCGATCTGGATGATCGCGGCGACCGCTCGGGGGCTGGGCTGGCGGCCCAAGCTCGCCCTGATCGTGGTGTCGGGCGCTGCGGCGGGCCTGGTCATCGCGCCGTGGGCGCTGCTCAACCAGAGCCGCTTCGCTGAGCCCGTGCTGATCTCCACCAACGACGGCATCACCCTGGCCGGCGCCAACTGCGACGACGCCTACTTCGGCGAGCGCAAGGGCGGGTGGGTGATCTCACCGTGCGTGATCGACGCCTACGCCCGCATCGAGGCCGCCAAGCCCCCTGCGGCACCCGACGCTCCGCCGGATGCCTGCTTCGATTCGCTCCAAGCGCGAGAGCCGTGCCTGGACGCGTCCGAGGTGTCGGTGGAGATGCGGCGCGAAGGCCTCGACTACCTGCGCGATCACCTGGCAGATGTCCCCGGGGTGGTGGTGGCTCGCAACGCCCGGGTGTGGGGACTGTTCCGCTTGGACCAGACGCTGGACACCGGTGTGGACGAGGGTCGTCCCCGGGCGGCGACCGCGGCCGCGTTCGGCTTCGCGTGGCTCACGCTTCCCTTCGCCATCGGTGGGCTGGTCCTGGTGCACCGGCGGCGCCAGAGCCTGATCCCGTTCCTCGCTCCGCTGGCGATC
>CAYGKI010000451.1:0-2047 GCA_964350235.1 uncultured Gemmatimonadaceae bacterium
GGCCGCCGAGCACGTCGTGGCTCTCGTTCAGGCGTGGCAGACACGATATGGCGAGGTCCCTTCGCTCCTCACGCCCTTCAACGAGCCGACGACAGGCAATCGGGAACTCGCGTCGGGGTCGGTTTCCGAGATCGTCGATCTCGTATGGACCATCGGGCAGGCACTCGTGGCAGCCGGCTTCACCGAGACACGATTCGTGGTCCCGAACGAGGAGACCCCCTCCCGCAACCTCGAGGTCGCCAGAGCCCTTCTGGAGGACCCGAGATCCCGGCCGTTCGTGGGAGTGATCGGTTTTCACCCCTACCCCTACGGGTCGCCCTATGCGAGCGTACGGCGGATCCTCGATGCCTCCGGCGCAGGGTTCCCCGATCCGACGGCTATCTCCGAGATGCGTGCCCTGGCCGCGCTAGGCGACCAATACGGCGTCCCGGTCTGGATGACCGAGGTGACGGAGGGCCCGGGCAACAACAGCTTCGCGTGGAATTCTGCAGAAGAGATCCTCGGCCGGGCGATCCACATTCACGACACGTTCGAATATGCCGACGCCTCGGCCTTCTTCGGCATGAACGCCCTATGGGATTCCCGGTCGCACCAGGAGCACTTCGCGGGCCGCGGTGTGCCATTCCTTACCGAGGCCAGCTCGATCGTCCTCGTTGACCTGCCCGGAAACGCCCCGCGCATCGCACCCATGGGATACGCCATTGGCCATTTCGCGCGATGGCTGGCCCGTGGCGCGCAACGGGTTGCCGTGGATTCGTCTGAGCCCCGGCTGATCGCCAGCGCGTTTCGATCGCCATCTCGCGACGACCTGACGCTCGTCGTGGTCAACACCACGTCCGAGGACCAGACTCTCGACGTGAGCGTGAGTGGAGGCACACCCACGGGTCCGGTCCGGGGTGAGAGTTCATATGCCGATATCCGATGGGCGGCGATCCAGGGGGGCGTGATCCGGGGTGCGGGGTTCACGCAAGCTGTCCCCGCCCGCAGCGTCACCACGATCTCGGTGGGACTCAGGTGAGCGGTTGTTCAGTGAGGCGCCGCTCATCGACATGACGGACTCTCATGAATCGTCGTCGATTCCTGAGGTGGGAGCGTCACGGCGACTTGGCAACGCGTCGGTCTTCGTCGCAGGTGAGATCGTGTCGCGGCTCCTCGCGTTCGCGGCAACCGCCTATCTTGCCATCAGGCTAGGGCCCGACCCCTTCGGCATGGTGGGTTTCGCGTTTGCGGTGGTCACCTACCTCACCGTTTTTGTCGATTCCGGGTTCGTCGATGTCGGCTCGCGCGATGTGGCGGCATTGGACGACGCGAGCGAGGCGGCCCGATTGGGAGTGGGAGTGACGCTCGTGCGGACCGCGGTGGCAATCGTCTGCATGGCGGCACTGGTGATCGCCGCTCCGATCCTGGAGCCGGATCCGGTCGGCCAGCGGATCATAGTGCTGACCGGTTTGATGATTTTCGTCGCGGCGATCGATCCGGCGTGGATCCACAAGGGACTTCGACGGTCCGTCCCAGTGGGGATTTCGCTCGTGATGCGACGGCTTCTATACGCCATCTTCGTCTTTGTCTTCATCAAGGGCCCCGATGACGTGCTTCGGGTGCCCCTTGCACAGGCCGGTGGTGAGCTGATCGGTGTCATGTGGCTCGGTGGGGCGCTCCTCGCCTCCGGGGTCACATTCGTGGACCTGCGGAGCGGGTGGTCCACCTTCTGGGCGGCACGGCCGCTGATGCTGGCGAAGCTGCTCCGGACGAGTGTGGTCACCGCCGATGTCGTCTTGCTGGGCCTCATGGCCACTGACCGGGAGGTGGGCCTCTACACGGCGGACTATCGATTCTGCTTCCTGGTCATGGCGCTCGCCGGGTCTATCCAGGTGGCTTACCTGCCCGACGTCACGCGGCCTCCGGTTGGGCCGCACCAGGTCGCTGCGACCCGTCGGCACATGGAGCTGTCGTCGGCCGTGGGCATTCCGGTCGCGGTGGGTGGAGTGCTCATCGCAGGCCCACTTCTCGGTCTCGTGTTTGGCGGGGACTATTTGCCGGCCACCGC
>CAYGKI010000451.1:2057-2574 GCA_964350235.1 uncultured Gemmatimonadaceae bacterium
ATACTTCTGCTCAGCGTGGGACTCCTGTTCGTCTTCGCTCCGCTTCACAACCTTCTCCTCGCCCGGGGTCAACTGGGCCTGGAAACGAGGGCCGTGGCGGTCGCTGCGGGAATCAATCTGGTGCTGAACCTATGGTGGATACCGCGCTATGGCATCGTCGGAGCGGCGATGGCCACCCTGGTTGCGGAAGCCCTGATCCTGACCCTGTCGGCGATCGCCGTGAGAGACGCCATCCCAGAACTGTCGAAGCCCCTTGCTCGGCCGATTCTGGCTTGCGTCGGGATGACTGCCGCGCTCCTTCTTGTCGGTCCAGACCGCTCGCCACTCTTGACCATTCCCGTCGGAGTGGCGACCTACGGCGCGTTTCTCATCTGGAGCGGCGGGTTGCCGGCCGACACGCAGGGGGTAGTGGGCCGGCTCCGCAGTCTCATGCCCCGGGGGTAGCCGACCGATACTCCACATGTCGACTCATCCGCTCTAGTCCCGCCCGCAGGTCAAACTCGGAATTCAGGCTCGG
>CAYGKI010000452.1:0-1392 GCA_964350235.1 uncultured Gemmatimonadaceae bacterium
TCCGGCCTCGCCGGGACCACTTACCTGTTGCTTGGGCCACCAGTCCCGCGCTGAACGGGCTGCGAATGAACCTCGGAATCCTATCAAGCAACGCGATATGAAGATATTTTAGCCCTGCATCGAGACAATTTCAATGGCCTCAGGATTTTGGCAAAAGGTGCGGCATGGATACATCTTTTGAATTCCAAAAGATCGTGTTCACCCGGCTTTCGCCAGTGCCATCGCGAATACGTCGTCGCTGACATTTCCGCCGCTGATGATCGCGATCACCGGGCTGTCCGGCGGCAGCTCCGGATGGAACAAGGCCGCGGCCAGGGCCACGGCGCCGCCCGGTTCCACCCGCAGGTCGAGGTGCCTGTAGGCAAGGGCGATTGCCTTGAGGACATCGTCGTCGGACACCGCCAATCCCGGCCTGCCATGGGTCTGGAGAATCGGAAAGGTCAGTTTGCCGGGCATTGGCGTTAGAATCGCGTCGCAAAGACTGCGCGCATTCGGGTCATTGCCGGTGCGTTCGCCCGATGCGAGCGACCGGGCGACGTCGTCGAATCCGTCAGGCTCCACCGTGCGGGGATGCAAGCCGGGCGCATGACGCGACAGCGCCAGAGAAATCCCGGCCGCCAGCCCGCCGCCGCCGCAGCAGATCAGGACGTCCGCCTCGTCCACACCGGCTGCCGCCGCTTGCCGCGCGAGTTCAACCCCGACACTGCCTTGTCCGGCGATCACCTCGGGCTCGTCGTAAGGCCGGATCAGGATCAGGCCTCGTTCGTCCGCCAGGGCCTGTCCGATTGCATCGCGATCCTCGCCGAACCGGTCGTAGGTGATGACTTCGGCGCCCAGGCGCTGGGTGTTTTCGATCTTCACCCGTGGCGCATCGGCGGGCATCAGAATGACCGCTATCCGCCCGGATTCCGCCGCCGCCTTCGCGATGCCCTGCGCATGATTGCCGGACGAATAGGCGAAGACGCCGCCCCCGATACCCTGCGCGTCCAGTGCCGTGACGGCGGCCTTGGCCCCGCGATACTTGAAAGATCCGGTATGCTGAAGGCACTCGGCCTTGATCAGGACGCGCCGCCCTGCCAGCGCGTCGAGCGCCGGCGAGGACAGAAGCGGCGTCTCCCGGGCGTGACCGGCGAGGCGCAGGGTGGCGGCATCGACTGCGTCGGGCGTCATGGCAATTCTGCGATGAAGCGGCCGATCACATTCTGCGCTTCGCTTTCGTCCAGAAATGGCACATGGCCGCGCCGGGGCACTTCGCCATAGATCAGGCCCGGATGGCGCCGTTGCATCTCCATCGCGGTCTCACGTCTCAGGATGTTCGAGTTCGCCCCGCGGATCAGGCCCACGGGAAGGCCCTGCAACGCATCGAAATACGGCCACAGGTCTTCGACTGTA
>CAYGKI010000452.1:1402-2572 GCA_964350235.1 uncultured Gemmatimonadaceae bacterium
TTGCGCAGGTTCGCGTCATACCGCAGCGCCAGCCCGTCGCCCGTTTCCTTCCAGATCCGTTCTGCGTGCAGCCGCCACCGCGCGCGGGGCACCCCCGGAAACATCGCGGCGGTCGCGGTCCTGAGCCCGTCGGCGGCGGCATCGTAGCTTTTGAAGGTCGGCGGAACGCCAAGATAGCTGAATATATACGCCAGGCCTTCGGGATCGATCACGGGACCGATGTCGTTGAAACATACACCGCTCAACCGATCGCGGTGGCTCGGGGCGAGGGTCAGCGCGATCAGGCCGCCACGGGAAGTGCCCAGGATTGCCGCTTTCGGTATGTCGAGGTGATCGAGCAACTCAAGGGCGTCACGGCCTTCCCGGATCAGGTTGTAGTTGAGATAGTCGGTGTCATAATCCGATTCCCCCCGGCCACGCGTGTCGAGCCGGATGATCCGGGCCCGATCGGAAAAGTCACGCGCCACGAAATCGAAATCCGACATGTTGCGCGTCAGACCGGCGAGGCACAGGACGGGCGGGCCGTCGCCTTCGTCGCGGTAGGCGAGTTTCAGTCCGTCTTTTGCTGTGAAATGCTGCGGCTTTCCCCGGCGCGCCCGCGATTTCGCGATGGGCCCGGCCAGAAGACCGGCGATCCCCGACAGGTCCGCCGCGATATGTTCGGGCCCGGAGGGAAGCCGATCCACCGGCGCGCCGTCGCGATTGACCCAGAGCGTCCGGAATCCGTACGCGGCGGCGCTGCAGACATCCCATCCGTTCGACGAAACGAAGAGTACATCTTCCGGTCTGGCGCCAAGCTCCGCCCCCACCATGTCATAGACCGCGGCGGCGGGCTTGAAGATGCCGACATTTTCCACCGACAGCGTCGCGTCAAGCTGATCGCCGATGCCGGCCGACGCGACAGCGGAGGCGAGCATCTCGGGCGCACCGTTGGACAGGATCGCGGTGGTCAGGCCGGCCGCTTTCAGGTCTCGCAGCATCTGCGGAACCTCAGGAAAGGCCGCAAGTTCGCGATAAAGCGCCAGAAGCCGGGCACGAAGGGCAGGGTCTTCAAGCCCTTCCGCCTCGAGCGTCCAGTCCAGCGCGTCTTCGGTGACGCGCCAGAAATCGACGTGATACCCCGTGACGGCGCGCAACCATGTGTATTCCAGCTGCTTTCGACGCCACTGC
>CAYGKI010000453.1:0-2572 GCA_964350235.1 uncultured Gemmatimonadaceae bacterium
GGCGGCGGACCGACCTTCATCGAGGCAAAGACCTACCGCCATCGCGGCCACTCGCGTACCGATCCGGCCAAGTATCGCGACCCGGCGGAAGTCGAGGAATGGCTGAAGCGCGACCCGATCACCCTTTACCGCAAGGACCTGATCGCCAGGGGCCTGCTGGACGCCAAGGCCGCCGACGCCATCGTCGCGGAGCTGCAATCCGAGGCCAAGGCCGCCGCCGACAGGGCCGCGGCGTCGGAATGGCCGTCGGCCGACCAGGATTTCATGGCCAAGACATTCGCCTGAGAAAAACAAGGACCGGCGCCGAAGAGCGGCCGGACCGGGGACGGAGACTGCCGCAATGCCGACGCAGGACATCACGTATCGCGAGGCGATCGTTTTCGCCCTCCAGGAAGAAATGCGCCGCGACCCGACGACGCTGATCATGGGCGAGGACATTGGCGAGTCCGAGGGTCCGTTCAAGACCTGCCAGGGGCTCATGGCGGAATTCGGCTCCGCCCGGGTGCGCGACACGCCGATCGCCGAGACCGGCTTTGTCGGCGCTTGCCTCGGCCTGTCGCTCACCGGCTACCGGCCGATCGCCGAGATCATGTTCGCCGATTTCCTCGGCGTCGCCTTCGACCAGATCGTCAATGGCATTGCCAAGCATCGCTTCATGTCGGGGGGCAAGGTCAAGACTCCGATCGTCATCCGGGCGATCGGCGGTGCCGGCCTCCGCTTCGGCGCCCAGCATTCCCAGACCGCCGAATCCTGGATGCTCTCGGTGCCGGGCCTCAAGATCATCTGCCCGTCCAATCCGGAACAGGCCTACCTGATGCTGAAGGCGGCGATCCGCGACGACAATCCGGTTCTGGTACTCGAGCACAAGGCGCTGTTGTCGATGAAGGGCCCTGTCCCGGTCGGCACGGATGAGGTGGCGATGCCCACCGGGCCAAAAATCCTGCGCGAGGGGTCCGACGTCACCATCGTCGGCAGCCTCGCCATGGTCGGCCGGTCGCTGGCCGCCGCCGACCTGCTCGCGGCAGACGGGGTTTCGGCCGAAGTGATCGATATCCAGGTGCTGCGCCCGCTCGACGTCACGGTGGTCGCCGAAAGCGTGAAGCGGACCAACAACCTGATCGTGGTCGAAGAGCAGGCGCCGACCGGCGGATGGAGCTCCGACGTTGTTGCCGACGTCCTGACGCAAGCGTTCGACTATCTCGACAGTCCGCCGGCCCGGATCACCCTGCCGGACCATCCGCTCCCCTACAGCCCCGGGCTCGAGGACGCGATGCTGCCGTCGCCGGAGACGATCGCCGCCACGGCCAAAGCGCTGATCGAATAGGAGAGATCGTATGGATTTTCTCCTCCCCAAGCTCAGCGCCACGATGGAGACCGCCACCGTCGGTCGGTGGCTGAAGAACGTCGGCGATACGGTCAAGACCGGCGAAACGCTGGTCGAACTCGAAACCGACAAGGCGACGATGGAAGTCGAATCGCCGGTCGACGGCACGGTCACCGAACTGATGGCCGAGGCCGGCGCCGAACTGGCGGTCGGCGCGGTGCTCGCGCGGTTCCGGACGGCTGGTGAGCCGAAATCGACGTCACCCGCCAAGCCGGCGGCTGTCGCGCCAAAGGCAGCGTCGCCGTCGCAGAAACCGGCCGCCGCCCCGGCAACGTCCCGTTCCGCACCGCCGCCGCGCCTGCTCGCGTCGCCGATGGCCAAGCGCCTCGCCGGCATGCATGACGTCGATCTCGGCACGCTCTCCGGTTCGGGCCCGCACGGCCGCATTCGCATGCGCGATGTGCTGGCGGCCGTTGATGCAGCAGCACAAGCGCCGGCGTCGGCTGCAACGACTGCGCCGTCGGCTGCCGCGCCCCGGCCGCTGCCCGCCAATGCCGAACCGCTGTCGCCGATGCGCAGCCGCATCGCCACCGCCGTCAGCCTCAGTCGGCAGACCATCCCGTCCTTTGTTCTTGATCGCTGGATCGACACGGCGGCCGTCGCTCGGGCGCGGTCGATGCTCGGCCCGGATCTCGAACAGTCGGGCGGCGTCAAGCTGACCTTCACGGATTTCCTGCTGCAGGCGCTGGCCGATTGCCTCGCCCAGTCGCCGCGGATGCTGGTCCGCTATGCCGGCGAGGACGGCCAGCCGGCGCTCATCCGGTCGCAATCCGTCGACATCGGCCTCGTCGTTGCCGTGGAGGACGGCGTGATGATCCCGGTGCTGCGCGATCTCGCGGGCAAGTCGCTCGCGTCGATCGCCGCCGCCCGCCAGGCCGCCGTCCAGCGCGCCCGGTCGGGCCGCTTGTCGCAGGCGGATGCCGAACCGGCCTCGATGTCGCTGTCCAATGTCGGGCGCGCCGGCGCTGACCGCTTCGAGGCGATCATCCAGCCCGGCGAATCAAGCATCATCGCCATTGGTCGTGAACACGAGAAGGTGGTTCCGCGCGCCGGAGGCATTGCCGTCAGCAGCGGCATCAACGCAACGCTTTCCGTCGACCACCGGCTCATCGACGGCGTCACCGGCGCCGGCTTCCTGGGAAGTCTCGCCGACCGGATCGAGCTCGGCCCCTGGTCGGCACACTGACG
>CAYGKI010000454.1:0-661 GCA_964350235.1 uncultured Gemmatimonadaceae bacterium
CTCTCCGTCACCGTTGCCGCCGACGCTCCAATTGGCCAACTGCTCAATGTTGCCTCGGTCTCGGCGGTGACGGTCGACCCTGACGCGTCCAACAACTCGGACTCAGCGTCAGTGGCGGTCACACACGAAGACCCTGTTGCACCCCCGACCACCAGCGCTCCGCAGCCGACCGGCGATCGGCTGCCCCAGACAGGTGGTAGCGGTGCGCAGGAGATTGCGATGGTCGCGCTGTTGCTCGTCGCGCTCGGCGGCACATTCCTGGTCGCCGGCGCTGGTCGTCGACGTCGAACGCCGGGCCCCGACGCGGCGGCCTGAGGCGCAGCGGTCGCAGGAACGACGTAGCTCTGAGTGGTGAGCTGCCCGGGCTCAAGCCGAGCTCAGGTGAGCCTCAAGGCGATGCGAGCAGATTGGCCGAACGAAATCGGTTGGGACTGCCGTTCAGGTCAGGACTCGCCAGGGGGCTCGAGGTCTCCACCCTGCGGCCGACGGAGTCGTGGGTCACAACTCCGTAGAAGGGCAGCGAAGAAGATGGAACTCGCGAAGTGCACAACGAAGATGACCGACATCGACCTGGTCGCTGCAGCCAGGTCGGGCGAACAGCGTGCATTCTTCGAACTCTTCCGGAGGTGGCAGCCGTTCGCTGGAGCAGTCGCCCGTCGCG
>CAYGKI010000454.1:671-1836 GCA_964350235.1 uncultured Gemmatimonadaceae bacterium
GCCGCCAAGGGGTTGGGCTCGGTCCTCATTGCGATTCAGCGAGGTGCGGGTCCGGATGACGAGCCGCTTGCGTATCTCGCCCGCGCGGTCAAGAACGCGACGTACTCCGACGCACGCAAGCGCGCCGTTCGGCCGAAAGAGCATCTGGTTTCGGATTCCGTGCTGCTCGACCATCATCAGGATGTCCCGGAGTTCGCGGGAGGGCTAGAGCTCACCCCAGAGTTGAGATCGGCCTTTGCCCGGTTGTCGGACCGCCACCGGGGGGCGTTGCTCGCAACGGAAGTCGAGGGCAAGGCGCCGTCGGATATTGCCGCAGAGTGGGGCCTCACCCCAAACGGATTCGCAGCGCTCTCTTTTCGTGCTCGCAAGAACTTGCGCGACCTCTACGTGGCTGAGGTGATGGGGAGTGCCGATCCGTGCGCCTGGGTGCAGGTGCGCCTCGCTGATCTCCGAGCGGGCAGCCTGCGGGCCTGCGAGGTGCAGGTCGTTGAATTGCACCTGAACGAGTGCTCGGTTTGTGGCGAGGGATCGCGGTCGAAGTGCGCGATGTGGGGGAGTTTGCCGCTCGCCGCAATGATCGCTTCGTTGGCGCCGTCGCAGCATTCCGTAGTCGGGGGCCGTGGAAGTGACACGGCAGCTCGCGTTCACCCGAAGCCATCGCCCACCGTGCTTGCCAGGGTGGCGGCAGCGACGCTGGTGGTCGCTGCGGCCGTAGCGACCGTGCTGGCCACCACAGGAGGTGGGAATACGCAAAAGAGCCTGCTAGGCCTCGACTCGATCACGAACGGTGCTGTTGATGTAGCGGTCACGCCGGGCGATTTCGCACCTGCACAGTCGGTCGTCGAGATCTTCGACCTGAATCAGCTGCCCGACCCGCCGGGGGCGGCTCCTGACAGCGCCGTCACATCGACGACCAGCGTTGCGGGCCAGGCGAACTCGGTGATACAAGCTCAGGACTCCGGTCCGAACCAGCCAGCAGCTCCTGTTGACGTTGGCAACAGCGGGCTCGACGCTGCAGGTTCTTCCGCTGCCTCGGCCAGTCCGCCACCGGCTGGCGCTCCTGCGGGCGGGTCGGGTGGTGCTGATCCGGCTGGTGCTCCTGCGGGCGGCTCGGGTGGTGCTGATCCGGCTGGTGCTCCTGCGGGCGGCTCGGGTGGTGCTGATC
>CAYGKI010000454.1:1936-2571 GCA_964350235.1 uncultured Gemmatimonadaceae bacterium
CGGCTGGCGCTCCTGCAGGCGGCCCAGGCGCCCCCGACACCGGCCGCTGATCGAGTCGGGAGGTCTCGGTCGGCAAGAAATCTTCTCGGAAACGTAATCAGCATTGCCGAGCCCGCATCTCGGAGGGCGGGTCTACAGGCCCGATCAAGCAATGCGGCACTCCGCGTCGCCACGACAAGCGCAGCACTCTCAACACAGAACGGAATATCTATGAAACCCACCTCAACAATTGATCGAACAGCAGCTCGACGAAAGCCGATAATGGTCGGTTGGATCGTTGCCTTCATGGCCCTCGCCATGATCTGGATCGGAGGCTTGGCGACCCCGAGTGTGGCCTCTGCCGCCGACGGATTTGCTCAGGCGAACGCACTTCCGGAGATCGTCGGATGCAATCCAGATGACATGGGCTCCGGCGGATGCCCCGGTGGTGGTGGTGGCCCCGATCCCACGCCTCCGCCGACGAGCAGCACCACCACAAGCACCACCACCTCCAGCACCCTGCCGATCGACAACCCTGGTTCGACGACCAGCACCCTGCCGATCGACAACCCTGGTTCGACGACCACCAATGTTCCCGAAACCACCCCAGAGACGGTGCCCGAAGGTGACTGCGTCGATGCGGCGGGTGGGCCGGT
>CAYGKI010000455.1:0-2565 GCA_964350235.1 uncultured Gemmatimonadaceae bacterium
ATGATCGACGACGGTGTCGGGAGGTCGGGGGCTCCCGGATCGGAGCGGGCGGGAATCACGAGTTGGATGGCGGAGCGCTCGCGGAGACCGATCGGCAACGACCCGTCGGCGACCTGGATCGCCACCACGGAACTGCCGTCGCTCACGAGCGGCGTCGACTGCAGGGACTCCGCCGTGACGAGCGCGCCCGACACCAGCCGGACCTTGGCGTAGGAACCGACCAGCGAATCGAGTCGGCCCCCGCCCACCACGTTGACGGTGGCATCCACAGCGACGTCGACCGTGCGCAGCATGTCGCTCGTGAGTTGCGAACCGGCCGGCACATCGCGGACGACCTGCACGACCGGCTCCGTCGTGTCGAGCGAGCTGTACAGGAGCAGGTTGCCGCCGATGGCGATTGCCGCGAGTGCAACACCGGCAGCGATGCGATTGCGGCGCCGCGACCTGGGTTGGAAGCCCCGGGGAGTCCCCCGAGCCGTTGCGCCCGGATCGGTCACGACCCTGGTCCCGAGTCGACGAGTGCAGCCAGCAGTGAGTCGCCGGCGAGCAGTGTCGCCAACGACCCGAACACGAGGAATGGTCCGAACGGCAACGTTCTGCGCCTGTTCACAAGGCCGAATGTGGCCCCGGCGAGCGCCGCCGCGCACAGGGCCACCAACGCCAGTCGCCAGTCGACCGTGCCCAGCGCAGCGCCCAGGACGACCGACAGTTTGACGTCGCCGAAGCCCATCGCCGTCGGCGAGATCAGGTGCAGGACGAGCACGGGGGCGCACATGACGAGCGCGCCGATTCCGATGGTGGGCAACTCGACCGAACCGCCCGTGGCGGCGTCGACGGAGAGCGCCATCGCCAGTCCGGCCAGTGCGGTCACGATCCAGACGTCCGGGAGCCGCAGCTCGTGAACGTCGACCACCGCCGGCGGTACCGACAATGCGAGAGCGACCGCGGCGACAGGTGGCAGGAGGCCGACGACTGTCGCAGCCGCGATGAAGACGACGGTGGCAGCGCCGACCACCTCGGCCGCAGCGCTGCGCCGCGCGAACCGGTGTCTCGACCCGAGTGACGAAGCGGGTGACGACGGCGCGTTCGGCAGATCGGCCATCCTGGAAACCCCCACCTGTGTCCCCTTTCCCGAGTTGCGCCGCTCCCCGATGGCGTGGCGGCACCATAGCCCGCCTCGTGCACGTGCTCGTCCGCTTGCTCTCAGGCTCGCTCTCACGCCCGGAGAGTGGGTGGTCAGAACGCGCGGAGGGAACGGCGCGATCCGGGCGAAGGATCTCGCGCGCCGCGGGTGGGTCAGCCGAGCGACAGCGAGCGCACGGTCCACTCCAACAGCCAGCTCAGGAAGTCGTAGAGGTGGTGTTCGGGGGAGTCGGCGGCGTCGGCTTCGTCGGCCGATTCGTCGTCGGCGATGCCGAGCATCGTGCCGAGCACCATGCGCACGGCGTTGATCGACTGCATGAAGGCAACGGTCTGCCCCTCGTCGAGCAGCTCACCGGGGTCGGCCTCGAGTACGGCGACGACGGATTCGATGGCGGACAGCCGGCTGGTCACCAACTCCTCGCGCATGAGGCGCTGGTACTCGGCTTCCTTCTCCTCGTCCTCGGGGTAGGCGGTCGGGAACAGCCGCAGGATCAACTCGTTGTCGTCGGGGCCGGTGAGCAGAGCGCGGAGTTCGCCCATGAGCCGGACGAGGAGTGCACGTTCCTCGGCGTCGAGTCCGATGCGCCAGCCACCGTCGACCGCTTGCACCGGTGCGACGAACTTACGACGACGGGCCATCGTGCTCCATCGTGGCCCACAGGCTGTGCTCGTGGAGACGGAACACGTGCATCTCGGCCTCCTCGCGGCCGCACGACGCCACCACGGCCCGTCCCTTCTCGTGCACGTCGAGCATCAGCTCGGTGGCCTTCTCGAGGGAATAGCCGAAGAGCTTCTGGAACACGTAGGTGACGTAACTCATCAGGTTGACCGGGTCGTTCCACACCAGCACCACCCACGGACGGTCGACCGCGACCTCGTCGTCGAGGTCGGGCTCCATCACCTCCGTGGGTTCCAACGTGGTCGGCACCCCACCAGTGTGCCGCCGACCCCAGGTGACCGCACCCGGCCTGCCGTGGTTCCCCGAGCCCGGGTCAACGGGAACCAAGGTGGTTCCCCGAGGCCCGGGCGCGGGGAACAAGTTCCGCGAGACCCGGGATGTCGGGAGGTGGTTCCCCGAGGCCCGGGCGCGGGGAACATGGGGCCGGCGTTGGTCCTCGGGCGAGGGCCAACGGTACGATGAGCCGGTCATGTCAGTCGGCAGTCGCCCCATCGTCCCGTCCCGGCTGGCGCCGGGTGGAATCGCCCACGGCAGCCGCCGTACCCCCACCACCGTGGTCGGCGCCTATGTGGCACTCACCAAACCGCGCATCATCGAGCTGCTGCTGATCACCACGGTGCCCACGATGGTGCTCGCCGAGAACGGCTGGCCCGCCTGGTCGCTCGTCGGCATCACCCTGCTCGGCGGCACCCTGTCGGCGGGCAGCGCCAACGCCGTCAACATGTACGTCTATCGCGACATCG
>CAYGKI010000456.1:0-2556 GCA_964350235.1 uncultured Gemmatimonadaceae bacterium
TGTGGCCAGCGCCCGGACCATGGCGGCGAGTGGTATGGGGACCCGATTCAGGCGGCCCGTGGTCTGGAGGGGGTGGGCTCCGGCCATGAGGGAGACGTCGGTCCAGAACATGTCTCCTCCCCGGAACGAGAGGGTCCCGCTGGGCACGTACAGGGGCTCGTGCAGGCGCTCGTGGTCCACCCTGAGGCTGGCCACGATGCCGGTCCCCGTCAGGTCCAACCGATCCGGGATCGCCAGGGAGCCGGACAGGACCACGTCCAGCGTCACGCTCCCGGCGAACCGGGCCCACGGGGGTGTCCATCCGACGCGCTCGAAGGCGGCCAGGTCCGGCCGTCCCCATGCCTCGATCCGCACGCGGGGCTCCTCACCCGCCACACGGCCGTACAGCTCGAAGGGGCCACCTGCGAAGGTCCCGGATACCTGGTGCATCAGCAGCGTGTCCGGTGCGAACTCCAGCGTGCCGGTGAGTCCGGTGGCGATGGCCTGGCCGCTTCTCACCACGTCGACGCCGTCCAGCACCACCTCGCCCCTGAGAAGCGGGCTGGGGCTGGAGGGTCCGGGCGCCGTGAGCCGGGCGTCGAGGCGGGTGGTCCCGCTGATCTCCGTGTCCGCGTCCGCGGGGGCACGACCCGTCCATCGCGCCAGCGTCGCGGCGGGTAGGGCGTCGTGGGTGAGCCTCAGCTCCACGGCAGCCGATGCTCCGCGTGTATCGGAGATTCGCCCCGAGACGGACAGCGCTTGACCGTCGTGCGCGAGCACACCGTCCTCGATCTCGATGCGGTCGAAGACCTGGTCGCCGTAGAGCGTCCCCCACGCGCTCGGCCCCGAGGTGCGCAGCGGCGGGCGGCCCGGGTCCGAGAAAAGGACGCGCATGGAGTCCGAGGTCGTTTCGGCGTCCAGACGCCAGCCATCCGGGCCGACGGCGTCCACGTCGGCTGCCAGCGCCACGCCCGACAGGGTGACGGCGCGGGCCTCCGGGGCGTCGGCGTAGGTCACGGTTGCGTCCGCGGCGCGGACCCGCCGGAGGGCGAAGCCGAGCCTGGTCTCGGGACCGCCGCCCTCGTCCCGTCGGCGGGGAAGCAGGTCTCCGAAGTTCGAGACCCCCCGCTCGTCGATGGCGAGGTGCACGCGCGGTCCCTCGGCACGAATCCCGCTCACCCGCAGCCGCCCGAGGAAGAGCGGAAGGATGGCGAGCTCCATCCAGACGTCGTCGGCCTGGAAGACCGGGGGTCCTTCGAACCCGTCCAGGTTGTCCACGCGGACGTCGGAGATCCGTGCGCCCGGCCGGGGCAGGAGGACCAGGGATGCCTCGCCGATGGACACGTCCCGATTGAGCATGGCGGAGGCACGTGGCACGATGCGGCCAGCGAGCTCGTCGGCGTCGACCAGGAGTTCCAGCGCGATGGCCACGGCCGAGAACACGAGAATCGCGCCCAGGCCCGCGATGGCCACGCCGCGCCCGAGAAGGCGTTTGGCGTCCTGCTTGGTCCAACCCATGGAGCACCTCCGGATGGAGATCGTCGAAGGTTCTACCTCGCAAGGAGGGTGCCAGCCGCGGTCCCGGAGGCTCCGGGCGGCGCGTATTGACAATGCGTGTGATAACACACCATATGGGGCATGTCTTCCAGCCTACGCGACGAGATTCGTCAGACGCGGCCGTTCCAGAGCCCGGAGCAGGGGGCCTTCCTGGCGCTGGGGCGGACGTGGTCCGCGCTGGACCATGCCTTCTCGGAAGCGCTGAAGCCCTTCGGGATCACCCCCACGCAGTACAATGCCCTCCGCATTCTCCGGGGCGCCGGGCAATCGGGCCTGTGCCGGGCCGAGGTCATCGATCGCATGGTCTCGAGGGTGCCGGACGCCACTCGGCTTCTGGATCGCCTCGAAGCCATGGGCCTGAGCGTCCGGTCCCGGGATCCCGACGACCGTCGGTATGTCCGTACCCGGATCACCGAGCGTGGGATGGACCTGCTTGCAGCCCTGGAGGACTCGGTGCAGGGGCTCCATCAGCGTCACCTGGGCGGCCTGGAGGACGCCGAGCTCGAGCGCTTGATCCATATGCTGGCGCGGATCCGCGCCAGCTTGTGATACGAACCTTTCCCCCGCCCATGGAGCTTGAGATCATGACGACGAACCCGAACCGATCCTCAACGGTGACGCGTGACCTGGCGTTGCTCGTCCTGCGCGTCGCGCTGGGCGCGATCTTCATCGCCCACGGCGGCCAGAAGCTCTTCTGGTTCGGCATCGAGGGCACCACGGAGGCGTTCATGCAGATGGGGGTGTTGCTGCCTGCCGTGACGGCTCCGCTCGTGTCCGCCATGGAGCTGTTTGGCGGGCTGGCTCTGGTCGCGGGCGTGTTCACGCGGCTGGCGGCGGCGGGGATCGCGGTGGTCATGCTCGGGGCCATGCTCATCGTCCACCTGCCGGCGGGCTTCTTCCTGCCCAACGGCATCGAGTTCGCGCTGATGAACTTCGCCGCCGCGGTGGCCCTGGCGCTCATGGGCGGGGGGACCTACTCCGTGGACGGGAAGCGAAAGGCGGCTCGGCACGCCGGGGGAG
>CAYGKI010000457.1:0-532 GCA_964350235.1 uncultured Gemmatimonadaceae bacterium
GTCCGCTGTCGACCATGATGATCCCGCGCTTCAACGGTGTGCTCGGTGAGGCCAACCCGCCGCTGATCGTGTCGAAGTTCGCCGCGGCGGCCGACCCGGTCGAACGTGCACTCGTCGCCGACGACGCGTCCGCGCCGGCGGACTACATCGGACCGGCGATCCGCGGCGAGGACATCGACGCACCCGACCGGGCACCGCTGCTCGCCCAGTTGCTGTCGGCGGCGGCAACGAGCCGGAAGCTGCCCAACCCGCTGCGCGACCGCACGATCAGTGCGCTGTCGCAGGCCACCGATGAGGAGCTGGAGTGGACGTTGCGCGAGACGCTCGGCCTGGGAATCCACCGCCTCGATGCCTGGCACACGGCGTTCGCCAACCAGGAGTTGGAGGCCGCCCGGAGCCGGCGACCCGATGGCCTCCACGTGGGCAGCTACGCCTGGGTCACCGACCTCGAGATCCCCGAACGGCGGGTGGAACGGGCATCGCGCGGGTTCCTGCACGCTCCGTCGATGGGCCATGCCGTCACGGCCTCGGT
>CAYGKI010000457.1:542-2556 GCA_964350235.1 uncultured Gemmatimonadaceae bacterium
GCGTGGCACGCTCGTGGCGACGGCGACGGGCGCTCACCGGCGGCGGTCGACCTGCGGAGCAACCGGTACCGCTACGCGAGGTGGCTGATCGAGGGCGTCCGCGCAGGGCAGACGCTGGGCGACCTGCTCGGCTACGAATTCGAGCGGCTGTGCCATGACCTCGGCATCGACGAACAGATCGCCAGGATCCGTGTCCTCGTCGGCGAGGCACACGATCGCAACGACGGCATCGAGGACCCGGTCGACGGCATCGAACTGATGGAGCTGTTCGACAGCGGCGGTGTCGACGCCCATCTCGCCGCGGTCCGATCGGAGTTCGGGGCCGCTCGCGAGGAGACGTTGCGGCTGCTCCTGGAGGGCCTTGCCTGGTCGTTCGATGCAGTCGACGATGCGCTGCTGACCGAATCCACCCATCACCTCCTCGGCGGCAACTTCGAACCTGCGGCCGCCGCGATCGAGGCCGGCTCCGGTGGCACGGCACCGCCGCCGATGCCGATCGGCATGGACACGACCCGCCCGGTTCGCACGGTGAACCACAAGGTGCTGCTCCTGGCCGACGCGACCTCGTCGCCGGCCTCGGGTTGGGCTCACGGTGCGCGCGACGCGATCTCGCCATCCATCGACGCGCTCGCGTCATCGCTGCTCCCGCCACCGCGTGACGTGGCGCTGACCGTGGTCGACGCCGCCGGCTCGGTGCACGCGTTCGATCTCGCCCAGCTGGAGCTGTCGGCACTCGACGCCGTGTACCTGGCCAGCGACGACCCGACGATCGTCGACGCGCCACTCGCAACGATCGTGCGGCTCGCCACGGGGATCGACGGGACCGTCGACACGTCGCTCGACCCGGGCGCCGCAGGCATCACCCTGGAGGAGTTCCAGGTGGTCGCGCTCTCGGTGCGACGGATGCTGTCGGAGGCGCGCATCGCATCGGGCGAGGATCTCGATCCCGATCTTGTTGGCGTCGCGGCACCTGGCGGCCAGCTCACCGATGCCGACACGCTCCTGGCCGATCTTGCCGACAAGTTGATCGCACCGGTCCTCCCCGACGACGAGCAACAGCGGCGCCTGCTCGCGCTGGCGGGGATCACCGGAACCGACGACGAGATCGGGCAGGTCGCAACGCGGCGCATCGAGGCGGCCCGGGCACTGGGTACAGCCGCCGGGCGCGACATCGTCGGTGCAGCGTTCGGTCGGCCGTTCCCGCTGGCGACGCCGATCGACGTGCAGCAGGCCGGCGGGTCCTTCGATCCGTCACTCGCCGACAACGGCGAGGTCATGGCATGGCTCGACGACGTCGCGCTCGTTCGAGCCGACGTCGACCGGCTGGTGACCACCTTGAACCTCGGTGCGGTGATCGGCGTCGACGAGGTGGTCACCGCCGGAACCTCCCAGAGCCCACGCGACCCAGCGGATGCGTGGGCGGCGACCGGGTTGCCCGCCGAGGGTACGGGCGGCCGCAACGTGGTCACCGCAGTGTGGCCGGGCTCCTCGTCGACCCCGCCGGCGCAGGTGGTGGCACTGGTCGTCGATCAGTGGAGCGAGCAGATCCCCGGCACCTCCACGGTGACCGGCGTCGCCATGCACTACGACGCACCCAGCCAACGCCCGCCGCAGGCGATGGTGCTCGGCGTGCCCGAGACCGACGAACCGTGGACCATCGACGGCGCGATCTCGCTGCTGTTGGACGCCATGGAGTGGATGCAGTTGCGTGCGGTGGCCCCCGAGGATCTGGGCGACTACGGCCACACGATCCCGACGGTGTTCACCGACGCGGCCCTGTTCGTCGACGAAGCGCCCGACGAGGAGGACACGCCATGACGACGCCCTGGTTCCGGCTCGAGGGTCGAAGCCGCAGCGCTGCGATGACCGGAGGTGTCGAGGCCCGCATCGCCGACCCCCTGTGGATGCTGGCGCGGCAGTGGCAGGTCGGCGAGTTCATCGGCGACGACGCCGGCTCGCTGCTCTCCGCCACCACCCGGTTCGAGACGACGAGCATCTACGAGACCCACCTCGG
>CAYGKI010000458.1:0-628 GCA_964350235.1 uncultured Gemmatimonadaceae bacterium
CAGGCCCTGGCCCACGTGCTCCGCGCCTCGGTGACGGCCTGACCCGGCCGGGAGGCGCCACCCTCCGTCATCGGCCCGTTATCGGCCGCCGCCAACGCCGAAGACGATCTCCGCCTGGGCGCCCACGTCGATGCCCTCCTCGCCGAACCACCCCTGGCGCACCTCGAGGGCGAACATGGCTGGGGCGCTGCTGGGGTACGTCTCCGTGACCAACGGCTCCATCTGGACGATGTCCACGATCCGGTAGGAAGGGTCCATGTAAGCGATGTCCAGCGGCACGTAGGTGTTGGCCATCCAGAAGGCGCGCGGCTGGTTGTCCTGGAAGACGAACAGCATCCCGGTGCCGTCGGGCACTTCCTCGCGGTACATGAGGCCCTGCTGCCTGGCCTCCGCCGTCGCCGCCACCTCGGCCACCACGGTGTCCTCGGCGAAGATGACCCAGGCGTGGCCGGCCGGCGGACGGGTGGCGCCTACCGCGTCTCTCGCGCCCGAAGGATCCTGCGCGCGGGGAGCCGCCTGAGCGGGCGCTTCGGCCCGCGCGGCGTCGCCGTCGCCGCCGCTGTCGCCCGGCGCCGGGCAACCCAGGGTGGTCGCGAGAAGGCCCACAACAAGCACCCAATGGTGCGAT
>CAYGKI010000458.1:638-2553 GCA_964350235.1 uncultured Gemmatimonadaceae bacterium
GGCCACCACGGTGTCCGCGCCGAAGATCACCCAGGCGTGTCCGGCGGGCGGGCTCGCGGCTCCGGCCGCGCCCGAGGGATCCTGGGCGGCAGGGGCCGTCCGGGCGGGCGCGGCGGCGGGCATGGCGTCGTCACCGACGGCGCTGTCGTCCACCGCTGGGCAACCCAGGGTGGTCGCGAGAAGGCCCACAACAAGCACCCAATGGTGCGATCCGCGTGGTTCGCCGCTTACCGTGCCCTTGCGTGCGCTCATCTTTCCTCTCCCATTCGTACCCGGACGTATGTAAGTTACGCGGCTTCGTGTCGGTTCCCAGCCCTCCCACCAGGGGCCGTCCCGGATGGCGCAGAGCGCGTCACCGGAGGTCACGGGTCGGAGATGGAGTTCGTGCAGAAAGATGGTCGATCAGCAGCTTCTGGACATCCTCGTATGTCCCGAGACGAAGCAGGCCCTCCACCAGGCGGATGCCGAAGTGCTCCGCCGCCTGAACGAGGCCATCGCTCAGGGGAAGGTCGAGAACCGGGGCGGGCAGACGGTCGGGGAATCGGTCGGAGCCGGATTGGTGCGGGAGGCAGGCGACCTGCTCTACCCGATCCGGGACGACATCCCCATCATGCTCGTCGACGAAGCCATACCACTATCCGAATAGCCAACATGGTACGATTCCGGACCTTTCGCCTCTCGCTGCTCGCCCTCCTGGCGGGCGGTGTCGCCGCGTGCGACGCCACGCCGCCGCCGGTGGGCATGGAGCGCGGAGCGGAGCTCTTCGAGACCTGCGTGCCCTGCCACGGGGCCAGCGGTCAGGGGAACGTCGACATCGCCGCTCCGAGCATCGCCGGCCTGCCCCAGTGGTACCTCGAGTCCCAGCTCGACGGTTTCCAGCAGGGGTTCCGGGGCCTGCACCACGAAGACCTGCCCGGCCTGCGCATGCGCCCCATGGCGGTGTCCCTCACCCGGGAGGGTGACGTGGAGTCGGTGGCGGAGTATGTCGCGTCGCTCCCCGCCATCTACCCGGAGAGCACCCTGGACGGGAACGCGGGCGCCGGCGCCCAGTCCTATCAGGTGTGCGTGGCCTGCCACGGGCCCGAGGGCCTGGGCATCGAAGAGCTCCGGTCGCCGCCAATCGTCCAGATGCACGACTGGTACATGCTGAACCAGCTCCGCAACTTCAAGGCGGGAGCACGTGGCGCTCACCCACAGGATACGTGGGGAGCCACCATGCGGGTGAACACCCTCGCCCTCACCGATCAGGCGATGCGCGACGTCATCGCCTACGTGTACACGCTGAGGTAGGCGGAGCAACATGACCGACCATGCCGCGCACGAGCTTTCGCCGCAGCTCACCCCCGAAGAGAAGGTGGCCCTGGCGCCGCCTCCGGACGACGAGAATCCCGCCATCGTGGACGCGAAGAAGGCTTTCGTGATCACGCTGTGGAGCAGCGTGCTCTTCGTCGCGGTCGTCGTCGTCTTCATCCTCCTGTGATCGCCGAGTCATGATCGAGCGTTTTCTTGTACAGGCTTCGAGCTACGCCGGGAGCATCGATGGGATCATCATGCTCATCTTCGTGCTCGTCGGCTTCTGGTTCCTGGCCGCCGAGGGCATCTTCTTCTGGCTCATCTGGAAGTTCCGGGCGCGCCCCGGCCAGAAGTCGCAGTACCTCACAGGCAAGGAGAAGCACGTCAAGCGGTGGGTGACCATTCCCCACGCGCTGGTGTTGGTCTGCGACGTGTTCATCATCATCGGCTCGGTGAGGGTCTGGTACAACGTCAAGCAGCAGCTGCCGGAGGCGGATTCCACCATCCGCGTCATCGGACAGCAGTGGGCCTGGACGTTCCAGCATCCCGGTCCTGACAACACGCTGGACACGTCCGACGACATCTTCACCGTCGACGAGCTGCACGTGGAGGTGGAGAAGAC
>CAYGKI010000459.1:0-1008 GCA_964350235.1 uncultured Gemmatimonadaceae bacterium
ACGACATCACCCCCGCCGCCTGCCAGCCCGTCTTGTTGCGCACCATGTCGCCCGGCAGCGCGAGCGCCGTCGCGAGCGTGCGGTACAGCCCCGACCCCGGCCAGCCGCACGCCGCGAGCCCCAACGCCCCCGGCTCGGGCAGGTCCGTGCCGCGTGGAAGGTTGCGCAGGGCGAGGGAGCCGCTCGCTCCACGCTGAACCAACTGTTCCGCCGGGCGCTGGCCACAGGGAAGCGGGCCCGCACCGAGACCGGTATCGGGCGCGGCACAGCGTCGATCAGCCATGCGGCGGTCGAGATGGTGAGCGATCTGACCGGTGATCTCGAGGGACGTCGTGTGCTGGTGATCGGTGCGGGGTCGATGGGCGAAGGTGTCGCGGTTGCGCTGCGCCGAGCGGGCGGCGCCGACATCCTGGTGGCCAACCGTGGCGCCGAGCGAGGCGCTGCACTCGCCGAGCGCGTCGGCGGGGTGGCCGTCGACTTCGAGCGGCTCCCCGACGCGATCGCCGCCGCCGATGTCATCGTGGCGGGCGTCGGAGCCGAGGAAGCCGTGCTCACCGACACGCTGGTGGCCAACGCCCGCGCTGCTCGCAACACCGCCAAGGCGCTCCACATCGTCGACATCGGTGTGCCCCGCAACGTCGACCCGTCCGTGGCCTCGCTCCCCGGCGTGACCTTGGCGAACCTCGACGACCTGCGCGACTGGGCCGACCGGGGACTGTCGCACCGCGCAGCCGAGGCCGAACGTGTCCGCGGCATCGTCGGCGAAGAGGTCGAGTCGTACTTCGTCGAGTCCACGGCCCGACAAGCGGCGCCGCTCGTGGCGCTGATGCACGGCGCGGCCGACCGCGTCCGGGCCGGCGAACTCGAACGCTTCTCGAATCGGCTTGCGGGGCTCGACGACGCACAGCGCGAAACCGTCGAGTCCCTCACCCGATCGATCGTCGCCAAGCTGCTCCACGAACCCTCGGTGCGGCTCAAGGCGCAAGCCGGTACGCCCCAGGGCGAGCG
>CAYGKI010000459.1:1018-2553 GCA_964350235.1 uncultured Gemmatimonadaceae bacterium
CGCAACGCCGCCGCCATGCGCGACCTGTTCGATCTCGGGTGACGCCGGTGAGCGGTGTCGCACGATCGGCGCTGCGGCTGGCCACGCGCGGATCCCGCCAGGCATTGGCGCAGTCGGGGGCGGTGGCCGATGCGATCACCAGCGCCACGGGCCAGCCTGTCGAACTCGTCACCATCGAGACCACCGGCGACGTGCGCCTCGATGTCCCCCTGCACGTCATCGGCGGCCAGGGCGTGTTCGTGAAGGAGGTGCAGCTCGCCGTCCTCGACGGTCGGGCAGACCTCGCCGTGCACTCCGCCAAGGACCTTCCGTCGGCGCCGGCCGACGGGCTCTCGATCGCTGCATTCTGCGAGCGGCGCGACGCGCACGACGCGCTCGTGGGCGCTCCGCTCGACCGGCTCGCCGAGGGAGCCACCGTCGCCACGGGATCGGTCAGGCGTCAGGCCCAGCTGCGTCGGGTGCGTCCCGACCTGCGCTTCGCCGAACTGCGCGGCAACATCGATCGACGACTGTCCAAGGTGCCCGATGGCGGGGCCATCGTGATGGCGGTGGCCGCACTGCAGATCCTCGGCCTCAGCGATCGCATCGACGAGATCCTCGACGCCACCGAGTTCGTCCCCGCTGTCGGCCAGGGCTGCGTTGCCGTCGAGTGTCGCTCGGACGACCATCGTGCGATCGAGGCCCTCGCGGCCATCGACCACGGTGAGACCCGTCACGACGTGGAGGTCGAGCGGGCCTTTCTCGCCGAACTCGGCAGCGGCTGCTCGCTGCCCGTGGGCGCCCATGTCCGCGCCGGCACCCTGTGGACCTTCCTGGCGGACCTCGACACCGGACGGTCGATCTCCGAACAGATCGCGCTGCCCGGCGGGGCCGACGACCTCGACGTGGCGCGTCGCGCCGCGCGTGACTCGCACGCCGCGCTGGAGTGACGTGGCCGACGCACTGCGTGGCCGTCGGGTCCTGGTGACGCGGGAGCGCCCCGGCGAACTCGCTGCGATGTTGGCGGCTCGCGGCGCCGACGTCATCCATCTGCCCCTCATCTCGGTGGTCGAGCCCGTCGACGGTGGCGCCCGCCTGCGCGCCGAACTCGATCAGCTCGACCGATTCGACTGGTTGATCGTGACCTCGGCAGCGGGCGCCGAACGTGTGGGTGCAGCAGCGGCCAGGTTCCCGCAGGTGCACCTCGCAGCCGTGGGAACGGCGACGGCTGCGGCACTTCGTGAGGCCGGCCGTCGACCGGTCGACCTCGTTCCGTCGGTGCAGCGAGCCGACCAACTCGCCGAGGAGTTCGTCGCCGGGGCCGGTGGGTCGCAGCGCGTGCTCCTGGCGCTCGCCGACCGTGCTGCGCCGACACTGGCGGAGGCGCTGCGCCACGCCGGTCACGACGTGGTCGAGGTGGTCGCGTACCGCACCCTCGACGTCGAACCCGATGCCGAGGCGCTCGCCGCGATCGACACGGCGGACGCGGTGGTGTTCGCCAGCGGTTCGGCGGTCGACAGCTGGTGTCGGGCCGTCGGCCGGCGCCGCCCACCCGT
>CAYGKI010000460.1:0-2549 GCA_964350235.1 uncultured Gemmatimonadaceae bacterium
CCGCCCCAGGCGCGGGCTCACCGGAGGGTCCCGGAGCGAATCGGACCCAAGGCTCTCGGAACGGATCAGACTGGACGCTCCGGGAGCGGGTCGGACTGGACGCTCCGGGAGCGGGTGGACTGCCGGCTCGCGCGCGGGTCGGACTGAGACGCGCAAGTCTCTGGCCGAAGACCGAAAGTACGCACTCGGAAGGGCCGGTGTAGGCGGACGATGGGCGGGGTGGCGGGGAGAGGACCGACGTGGGGCCCGGGAGAGCGCCGGCGCCCAAGCCCTTCTTTAAGCTCAATGCAACATAATATGTATTATGCGTACTTCGTAGGAGCCGCTGACACGCTCTTACATGTGCTCAAGTCGACTGACTGGAGACGCGACACCCAGACCGGACATGGGAAGCCGCCGAATGGTCGCGAACGACCCCTCCGGCGACCGCCAGCGCGCCGGCGCGCCGCTTCAGACGCTCTGGTGCGGCGAACGCGGTCTCAGGTGGTCGGGCCGGTTCGCAGCTCGGCGATGCGCATCTGGTAGTGCCCGCGCAGCGGATTGTTCTCGTCGAGGCGGTCCAGCGCACGCTGGTACAGCGAGATGGCGCCGTCCACGTTGCCCTGATCGGCACGGATGCGGGCGGCGTTGGCCAGCGCTTCCTCGATCTGGAACCCGAGCTCCGAGCGATCCGCCACGGTCAGATACGCACCCTCGGCCTCCGACCAGCGATCGTCCTGCTCGTAGGCCTTGGCGAGGAGCATGGCGGCCTGGAGCTCGATGGGCTCCCGCGGGCTGGATCCGAGCGGAGACAACACCGCCTGGGCCTGCTGCGGCTGACCGGCCTGCAGATAGAGATCGCCCAGGAGGAGGCGCGCCTCTCCCTCGTACGCCGTCCCCGAATACCGCTCGAGGAACGTCACCAGCTGGTCCTGCGCCCCCTGATTGTCCTGGATGGCGATGGACTGGTGAACCAGCTCGAGCTGCTGGGCAGCCTGCTCGTTCAGAGAGCGCCGGTAATTCCCGTAGTAGAGGACGCCGGCGACGGCGATGACCACAAGAACCCCCAGGACGGTCATGACCTGCTGGTTGGCCTGGGCCCACTTGCCGAGATCGAGGACCCGAGCGATGAAAAGGTCGTCAGGCTCGCTCTGCTTGTTCCGGCTCTGGCCGGCTTGCCGCTTGGACATGAATGCGGGTCCGCGATGAGGGTTCTGGAAGGCACCTCACCCACGATGGTGAGGCGGCTGAAAAGCTAGACGGCACGCCGATCCCGGTCAACGACACAGAGATCCGGCGCTCCGGGGATTGGCAAGTCGCCGCAAGCTGAGGACCTTCATGACGGACTCACGATTCCCCCACGGAGACATCGCATGGAACGGCTCTTCTTCGGACTCGGCGCCCTGTTCGGTGGCCTGGGCGTGGTCCTGGGCGCGTTCGGCGCCCACGCCCTCCGCGCCTCGTTGAGCGCCCAGGACCTGGCCACCTTCGAGATCGGCGTCCGTTACCAGATGTACCACGCCCTCGCATTGATGGCGGTGGCGTGGGCGGCGTCCCGGTGGCCGGCTCAGGCCGCTGGCCTCACCGTCTCCGGCTGGGCCTTCGTCCTGGGGATCCTCGTGTTCTCGGGAAGCCTCTACGTCCTGGTCCTCACCGGCCAGCGCTGGCTGGGCGCCGTGACACCCATCGGCGGGGTGGCGTTCATCGTCGGATGGGGGCTTCTGGCCTGGGCGGCGTTCCGCGGATGACGGGCTCCGGCGGTACCCGGGACCTGGAGGAAGCCCGCGCGGTTCTCGCCGCGGCCGAGCGTGTGGTGGTGCTCACCGGATCGGGGATCTCCGCCGAAGCGGGCGTGCCCACCTTTCGTGGCGCCGGAGGGCTCTGGCGATCACACCGGCCCGAAGAGCTGGCCACGCCGGAGGCGTTCCGGCGCGATCCCGCGCTGGTTTGGGGTTGGTACCGTTGGCGGCGGGCCCTGGTGGGTGCCTGTCGGCCGAACCCGGGGCACGTGGCGCTGGCCGCATTCGCCCTGGGCCCGAGGGACGTGGAGATCGTGACCCAGAACGTGGACGGCCTCCATCAGCGGGCCGCCCAGGACGCGGCGGCGGACGGCGACCCCGCCGCCGGCTTTCCCACGGAGCTGCACGGCTCGCTCCTCAGGGACCGGTGCTCCCGGTGCGACCGCCGAACCGACGCCGAGATCCCGCCGCCGGGGTCGGTGCCGGGACCCGACGACCCGGGCGCGGCGGACCAAGCGCCGCCCAGGTGCGTCAGCTGCGACGCGCCCGTCCGTCCCGACGTGGTCTGGTTCGGTGAGGCGCTCGATGCGTCGAGCCTCGAGCACGCATTCGAGGCCGCTCGGGAGGCCGACGCGTGCCTGGTGGTGGGCACCAGCGCGCTGGTCTACCCGGCGGCGGGCGTGCCCCGGGCGGCAGTGGCCGCGGGGCGGCCCGTCATCGAGGTGAATCTTGAACCGACACCCCTGACCCCCTACGCGACCTTCTCCCTCCAGGGGAGCGCCGGAACCATCCTTCCCCGGGTCCTCGGGGGCTGATCCCCCACCGCCTCGG
>CAYGKI010000461.1:0-2534 GCA_964350235.1 uncultured Gemmatimonadaceae bacterium
CCTGGTGACGGGGGACGCGGAGTCCGGCGTCGAGCCCGCGGTGGCATCGCCGCCTGACACGGAGCAGCCCGGCGCGCCGTCGGCGCACGCCGAGACCTCCGCCACACCCGATGCCGTCCCCGAGGACCGGGTGGACGAGGGCGTGGGAGCGGTGACCGTCGGCACCCTGGCGGCCGGGGCCCGTGCCCGGCGCGACGCGGTGGACGCCAGGATCCGTCGGGGCCGGCGACGCATGGCCGTGGGCGCCATGCTCGTGGCCGCCGCCGTGGTAGCCTGGGCGGTCACGCGATCCGGCGGCGAAACGGAGGTCGCGGACAGCGGGGAGACCGCGCCGGCGGAGACCGGCGCCGTCACGCCGGCTCAGGCCCAACCCGCGCCATCCACCGTCCGCCCGGTCTCACCGGCCGCAGAGTTCTCCGTGGGGGTCGCCTCCTACACCGATGGCGCCCGCGCGGAACAGGAAGCCGCCCGACTCGCGTCGACCTTTCCCGGGCTCTCCTGGATGGTGGCGCCGGCCGAAGTCGACGGGACGGTCTACCATCGAGTGGTGGGTGGGCTTCTTCCCGACTCGGCGGCGGCCCTGGGCCTGGGCGCCGAGCTGGCCCGGGGAGGGGTCGCCGACTGGCTCGTGCGCAGGTCCGGCTGGGTGGTGGAGCTGGGGACCTGGGCCACGTCCGAGGAGGCCGAGGGCCAGCGCGCCGCCGCCGCCGCGGAGGGGATACCGGCCTATCTGTCCCGAATCCAGCTGACCGACGGCACCCAACGTTACGCCGTGTACGCCGGGGCCTACGGCGACGAGCCAGAGGCCGGGTATCTGGCAGATCGGGCGCGCGAGGCCGGGTTCGAAGCCCATGTGGTCCCCCGCATGGGACGTCCCCCCTCCTGACCCGAACCACGCCGCCGCCGAGCGAGGGACCGCGCCTCGCCTCGGCCGGCGGCGGCGAGAGCCCCGGCGGGTGGCATCACGTCCTCGGACCTGGCGTCGGCCCGTAAAGCCCGGTGAACCGGTCCCTCAGCGCTCCCGGAAGACGATGTGCCGGCGCCACTCCTCGTCGGCGGCCGGATGGTCCTCCCGGTAGTGGGCCCCCCGGGACTCCTCCCGTTCCAGCGCCGCCTCGGTGGCCAGGGCCGCGCACGTGAGGAGGGATCTGAGCTCGTAGTCCTCGCGCGTGGACGCTTCTGTCGCCCCCGCTCGCCAGCCCCGTACGGTGGCCGCGGCCCGGGCCAACCCCTCGCCGGTGCGCACGATGCCCACGTCCCGCCACATGAGCTGCTGCAAGGCCTCGCGCGTCGGAGGATCCGTGGGCGCGCCTGCGGCCAGCGCTCGTCCATCGGCATGGGGTTCCAGAGGCGCCGGCAGCGGCGTGGGGGGATCGACGATCCGCTGGACGGCTCGGTGGGCGAACACCACGGTCTCGAGGAGGGAGTTGGAGGCCAAACGGTTGGCGCCATGCACGCCGGTGCACGCCACCTCGCCCACGGCGTACAACCCCGGCACCGTGGTCTCCCCCCAAGTGTTGGTCCGAATCCCGCCCATGGTATAGTGCGCCGCGGGAGAGACGGGGATACGGTCCCGGGACATGTCCAGGCCCGCGTCGAGGCAGGTGGCGTAGATGTTGGGGAACCGAGCGGCGAGCCAGCCCGGCTCCCGGCCCGTCGCGTCCAGCAGGACGTGGTCGCTGTCCGTGGCCAGCATCTCGCTGAGCGCAGCCCGCGCGACGATGTCACGACTGGCGAGCTCGGCGCGCTCCGGAGCGTACCGGGGCATGAATCGCTCGCCGCGGACGTTGAACAGGAGCGCTCCCTCGCCACGGACCGCCTCGGAGATCAGGAAGACCGGACGGTCCGGGAGCAACAGCGCCGTCGGGTGGAACTGGGTGAACTCCATGTCCATGATGTCGGCGCCCGCGTCGTAGGCCAGCGCCACGCCATCGCCCGTGCACACCGGTGGGTTGGTGGTCGTGCGGTACATGCGGCCCGCGCCACCAGTGGCCAGGACCACCACGGGCGCGTGGTAGGTCCGGTGGACGCCTTCCCGGTGGAAGAACACCTCCACGCCCGCGACGCGACCCTGGCGCGTCACGATCCGGCTGGCCAGAGCGTGCTCCAGGACCGTGCCCTGCCGACGAGCCAGTGCCGAGAGGGACAGCTCGATCTCCAGCCCCGTCGAGTCCCCTCGAGCGTGGAGGATGCGCGCCTTCGAGTGCGCCGCCTCACGTCCCAGCTCGACTTCTCCGTCCGCGGTATCGAACCGGACCCCGTAGCGAACCAGGTCCGCCACACGGTCGGCAGCCTCGTAGCAGAGGATCCGAGCGGCTTCCTCGTCCACCAGCCCGGCTCCGGACTCGAGGGTGTCCTCCAAGTGGAGCGCGGGGTCGTCGCCCGGCCCCACCGCCGCGGCGATCCCCCCCTGGGCATAGCGCGTGGACGCCTCCTCCATCCCGCCCTTGGTGACCACCAGGACCCGACCTGGTGCCTCCAGAGCCGCGTAGAGCCCGGCGACCTGCGGCACACAGGCGAGCGCGCACCGCCCA
>CAYGKI010000462.1:0-2524 GCA_964350235.1 uncultured Gemmatimonadaceae bacterium
GGCCCGGCCATGCCCACCGGCGCCATGTCCATGCCCGAGTGGTACGAGCTCGACGAGGCCAACCAGACGGTGAACCTCACGCTCACCGCCGGCTCGACGAACCGGAACAACCACTGGAACTACAACGGAGCCATCAGCGGCGAGCTGATGATCAACGTTCCGGAAGGCTACACGGTGAACCTCACGCTCGTGAACGAGGACCCGAACATGCCGCACAGCGCGGTGGTGTCCAGCGAGTTGAGGAACTTCGCCACGCCGCCTTCGCCGGAGCCCGTGTTCGCGGGCGCGGCCACGTCCAACCCCACGTCCATGATCGACGCGACCATGCCGGGGGAGACGGAGACCATCACGTTCGTGGCCGAGACGGCCGGTGACTACTCGCTGGTCTGCACCATCCCGGGGCACTCCGCTCTGGGCATGTGGCTGTTCTTCCGCGTCCTTCCCGCGGGTTCGGAGGTCGGCGTCCAGGGGCTCTGACGCCGCGGGTCGCGGGTACCAGACGCGGCCTCCCCGAGGCGCCGCCCCTGCAGGGGCGGCGCCTCTTTCTTTTCGCCCCCCTCTCCGGCTACCCCTCCGACCCGCGCGGACGTCACCTCCTCGCCACCGACGTCACCTCCTCGCGCACCGGTTCGTTCCAAGGGGGACGCAATACCTGGCCCCGGCACCGGGAGAGTCTCAGATGATTCGACTTGCACGCGCGATGGCGGGCTGTCTCGTCCTGGCGTCGACGTGGACGTGCGACCCGGGAGCGCTCCTGGGAACGGACGCCGCGCAGGGCATCGAAGGCGTGGCGCTCCGAGGGCCCATCTGCCCCGTCACCACGGACCAGCCCGACTGCGCGGATCGGCCCCATCAGGCATGGATGGTCGTCCAGGATGGCGCGGGGCGTCGCGTCGTTCGGTTCCGGACGGGAGAGGACGGGCGATTCCGCGTCGGGCTCGTACCGGGTGCCTATCGCCTCGTTCCCGAGTCCGGCGACCCCTTCCCGGTTGCGTCGGACCAGGAGGTGGAGGTTCATGCCGGCGCGTTCACCCAGGTCGTCGTCTCGTTCGACACAGGCATCCGCTGAAGGGCCCGGGTAGCCGGTGGACGGGTCAGACGGGCACGACGAAGTCGCGTCGGGCCTCGGTCACCCTGGCGCGGAAGGCGCAGTCCTCCGTGTGGTCGTTCACCAGTCCCATGGCTTGCATGAACGCATAGGCGGTCGTCGGCCCGAAGAACCGCCACCCCCGCTTCTTGAGATCCGCGGCCAGGGCGGCGGACTCGGGTGACATCGACATGGACCGCAGCACCTTCTCGGTCAACACCGGGGGGCGGGTGGCGGCCGCCGGCTCGAAGCGCCAGACGTAGGCCGCCAGCGATCCTTCCCGCTCCACGAGCTCGCATGCTGCCCGGGCATTGGAGATGGTCGCCTCGATCTTGCCCCTGTGCCGGACGATGCCGGCGTCATTCAGAAGGCGCTCGACGTCCTCGGGACCGAACCGCGCCACGCGCTCGAAGTCGAAGCCCGCGAAGGCTCGGCGGAAGGCGTCCCGCTTCCTGAGGATGGTCCACCATGAGAGGCCGGACTGGAACGCTTCCAGGCTGAGCTTCTCGAACAGACGGTGGTCGTCCCGCACCGGGAAGCCCCACTCCTGATCGTGATAGGCGGCGTACCCGGGGTTGTCCTCGGGAACCCAGAAACAGCGCCGGGTGGTCATGAGCCGGGCGCCCCGGACCGAAGCCGAAGACGTCCCAAGAGGCGCCCATCGAAACCCGCTGCAACCAAATGAACGCTCCTCTCGTCTAGGTACATGTCGGACCGAAGGAATATCGAGGCACGCAACCCGGGGGAGGAAGGGACGATGGCGAAGGATCATCCGTTGATCGAGCTGGACGGGCTGAGCAAGGTGTTCTACACGGACGAGGTGGAGACGCATGCCCTGTCGAACATCAACCTGTCCATCAAGACGGGCGAGTTCGTGTCCATCGCGGGCCCGTCGGGCTGCGGGAAGACGACCTTGCTGTCCATCCTGGGGCTTCTGGACAGCCCGACGGGTGGCAAGTACCTGCTGGACGACACGCCTGTGGAGAATCTGACGGCGAGTCAGCGGGCGAAGATCCGCAATCAGGCCATCGGCTTCATCTTCCAGGCGTTCAACCTGATCGGTGATCTGACGGTGTACGAGAACGTGGAGCTTCCGCTGACGTACCGGGGGATGCCTGGGAGCGAGCGGAAGGAGCGGGTGCAGGCGGCTCTGGAGCGAGTGGGGATGGCGCACCGGATGAGCCACTATCCGAGCCAGCTTTCGGGCGGACAGCAGCAGCGTGTGGCGGTGGCGCGTGCCATCGTGGGGAAGCCGCTGATCCTGCTGGCCGACGAGCCGACGGGTAACCTGGACTCGAAGAACGGGAACGCGGTGATGGAGCTGATGCACGAGCTCCACGACGAGGGCGCCACCATCTGCATGGTGACGCACGATCCGCGCTACGCCCACGTGGCGGACCGCTCCGTCCACCTCTTCGACGGCCAGGTCGTCAGCGA
>CAYGKI010000463.1:0-2524 GCA_964350235.1 uncultured Gemmatimonadaceae bacterium
GCACCTCGTCGAGGGCGCCGGCGTCGGTGCGCGCGACCACGTCGCGGACCACGCGACCGCTCAGCCCCCTGGGCGCCAGCTCCGGCTCTTCGTGGGCGTAGCCCGGCCCAAGCACGACGGTCACTTCCCCGGCGAAGGAAAGGTGGGCCAGCGCGTCCAGGCTCCGCTCCGTGAGGTTCCCCGGGTCCGTCCCCCCGAAGGTGACCAGCACCCGCTCGACCTGCTGGCCGCAGTCGTCACGGGGGGCGGCCCGCTCGAAGGCGGGTGCCAGGACGGCGTGGGCGACTCCGTACCAGTGGTTCTCCGCAGGCAGGAAGTCGGTATACAGGTCGTTCACCACCAGGTCGGCTCGGCGGGCACCGGGGCCGAGATCCTCGAAGTTGACCACGAATCCGGCGTGCCGCGCCACGGCCTCCACGAAGGCGTCCTCCGTGTCCAGGATGTCCAGGATGGCGATGTCCGGGTTCAGCGCCTCGCACACGGGGAGGAACGCTTCTTCCCCCTCCAGGGGATGAACCCGATACGGCGTGCGCGCGAGGAAGTCGGCACCCAGGGCGTACCCTCCGTCGCCGCGGGTGACCAGCACCAGGTCGTGGGCCGCCAGCTCGTGGGCCAGCGCCACCGCCCGATAGACGTGGCCCATGCCGACGTCCGGACCGGCGTCCGCGCGAATCAGGATGGACCTGCGGCTGGCGTAGTACTCGGCCACCGCCCAGTCGGCATGGTCGTCGATGTCCAGGCCTTCCATGGGATCCAGCTCCAGAAGCGCCATGGGCTGCTGGATTCTGGACCCGTGCTCCAGGATGGCGCCCAGTCGCGCGCCGATGATGCCGCCGGTCTCCGCCCAGCTCTCCGGGAGCCACTGCCGGTTCACCCGCTCCCGGAAGAGCGGCGCGGCCTTTCCGTCCTCCCCGCGTGTCCATCGCAACCGTCGGTCGTCCTCCACGGTGATCACCGAGGCGGCCCCCTCCCGCAGGCGCTCCACGGCGCGAAGGATGGACGAGCGCTTGAGGAAAGGGCTCGTGGGCTGGAGCGTGAGGACGATGTCGGAATCGTTCGCGCCCTGCTCGAGGAGCCAGGCGGCCACCTCCATCACCACTTCGTCCAGCGTCGCCCGATCGTCGGCCAGGTCGGTGGTGCGTCGGTGGACCGTGGCCAGCTCCCGGGCCACCGTGGCGATCTCACCATCGTCGGTGCTGACGATGGTCCGCTCCACGGGCGCCCATCCCGAAAGGCGGTCCAGCGTGTGCCGAAGGAGCGGCCGACCCGCCAGGAGGCGGAGGTTCTTCCCCGGCACGCCCCGGCTTCCGCCCCGGGCGGGGATCACGAGCCAGACGTCGCCGGGCAGGCTCCCGCCGGGTGGAATCGATGTGGAAGCTTTCATGGCGTGGAAGTTACGGGGTCACGCCCCAACCATCCATCGCGCGGTCACCACTTGTGTCGGAGGGGATGCGCGACGAACGTTACATGTAACATTCGTCGCGAGGGGTGCATGGTCGACAACAAGAACCGCATGAGCGTGAGGGAGCGCGTGGCCGCGTATCGCGCCAGGCTACGCGAGGAGGGCCTCCGCCCCGTCCAAATCTGGGTGCCCGACACCCGATCAGAGGCGTATCGCGCCGAAGCACGCCGCCAGGCCGATGCAGTCGCTCGAAGCCCCTACGAGCCCATGGACCAGGCGTTCGTCGATGCGATCTCCGAGCTCGACACGGATTGAGGCGGGGTGACATCTGGACGGCGTCTGCGCCGGGATATCTGGGCAAGCCACGACCGGTGGTCATCATTCAGGACGACCTCTTCCAGGCGACGGCATCCGCCACGGTTTGCCCCATCACCAGCGACCCCACGGACGCGCCCATCATGCGGGTACCCCTCGAGCCCAGCGAGGAGAACGGGCTTCGAGCACCGAGTCGCGCCATGGTGGACAAGGTCACCACCGTGCCGAGGGAGCGCCTGGGACGTCGGGTGGGCCAGGTCTCCGGAGAGGACCTGACCCGCATCGACCGGGCGCTGTTGGTCTTCCTCGGGCTCGTCGGATAAGCCCTTCCCCGTCAGCTCTTGACGATCCAGCCCTTGCCCACGTCTCCGGCCTCGCGCGCCACGGCGTGCCGGCCGTCGATGAGCACCCGCGCGTGATCCGCCACGAACCGGTAGTCGAAGGACGAGTGGTCGGTGAGCATCACCACGGCGTCGGCGCCGGCGAGGGCCTCCGCGGTGAGCTCGGAGCTCAAGAGATCGTGGCCTTCCTCGTGGAGCTCGGGCACGTAGGGATCATGGTACGATACCGTGGCTCCGTCGGCTTCGAGGAGCCTGAGCACGTCCAGCGCCGGCGATTCCCGCACGTCGCTGATGTCCCGCTTGTACGCCACGCCCAGCAGGAACACGGCGGACCCGTTCACGGCCTTCCGGTTCCGGTTCAGGGCCTCCCGCACCTTCCCCGCGACGAAGTGGGGCATCTCCGAGTTGATCTCGGAGGCCAGCTCGATGAAGCGCGTCTTGTAGTTGAGCGTCCGCATCTTCCACG
>CAYGKI010000464.1:0-2202 GCA_964350235.1 uncultured Gemmatimonadaceae bacterium
CCGAGCGTCTGCAACCAGCCGATCGGCAGGTCGGCACAGAACGCCCGTGAGGTCCCGGCCTCGACGATCACCGGTTCGGCACCGAGCCCGCTTGCACGAGTTCGGCGCCGCACGGCCAGCCGCGCCGCCACGCTCGACGCGAATCGCCCATCGGCCACACCGATACCGGCGCTCGACCACACCGCATCTGCGTCCAGCGAGTCCGGCCGTCCGGCCAGTCGCCCGGTCAACTGCTCGCCGAGTGCTTCGCACAGGGCCTGGTCGCCCCCGAAGTACCGCGATGGTCCACGCGCCAGCAGGCTGATCCAGCCCGGCTCGATCACGTCGAGACGTGGCGAGAGCTCGGCCACGGCCCGCACGATCGGTTCGAACTCCCGAGCGTCGCGATCGGCGTCGCGGTCGACCAGCACCAGACGCGGACAGCGCCGCTGGGCCTGACGGCGACGCTGGCCGATCACCACCCCGTCGGCTGCGGCTGCCGAGGTGCGAGCGATCACCCGGTTCGCCCCCATCACCGCTGCCGGCACGTCGGCAGCGAACCCCGCAGCGGTCACCGGCCAGTCGGCGAACCAGATCGACACGATGCGCGGCGGTCCCACCCCCGGTGCCGGAGCCGATGGCGATGGCGTACGAGTCACGAGCGCCTCACCCCGGCAGTGCGAGTTGACAACGGCGTCGGCCGTGCAGACGACGGCCCGACGCTTCGACGACCAGTCGGCGTTGCTGGAGATGTCCGTGACCGTCGCCCAGACCGACCCACGTCGCGTCGCCGGCATCGAGTACCCCGTCGCACGACAGTGCTCCGGGATCGCCCAGCACCAGCATGACGACATCGCGCTGGCGGAGCCGGGTGGCCACCTTGCGCATCGCCGACGGCGAGACGTCGGCAGGCACCCGGGTGATCAGGAGATCGAACCCATCGGCTGCTGCAGCGACGACATCGGGCCAGCGAGCCGTGCGTGTCAACTGGGGTCTGACCCCAGTTGACACGCGCTCGACGCCAGGATCCGATGCACCGGAGCGACCCGAGGTGTTCACTGCGACGACCCGTTCGAGTGGAATGCCGAACTCGCTGGCAGCATCGAGGCCGATCGTGGGCACATCGATCGCCGCCAGCCACGAACCGGCCGCAACAGCCGGTGCCGCCAGTGCCAGCGCCAGCGACGTGGCCGCCGGGCCGGTACAGGCAAGGGTGTGCCCCCTGACCAGCCCTCGCTCGGAGAAGAGTTCTGCGAACTCCTCGCTCACCGGCAGGGTGCGCTCACGCGCCAACACCAACGGCGCAACGTGCCCGGCCAGCGCCGCGAGTTCGCCCGGACGTTCACGTCGGAGTTGGAGGGCTGGTTCCATCGCGGCATCGTATCGAACACACGTTCGTACCGCCACCCGATCGATCCCCGGGGCCCGGGTCGGGGAACAGGCGATCAGGTGACAGCGGCGTGGGCGAGGAGCAGTTCGTGCATGGCCTCGCTGCTCGCGGCGCGGGCATGCGCCCCGAGCGCCAGTGCCTGCTCGTCGTCGACCACCGCATGGCCGCCCACCACCACCAGCACCTCGGGATCGGCTTCCCGGGCAGCGACACAGGCTTCGCCGAGTGCCACCAGATTGTCCGACGACATCGCCGACAGTCCCACCGCCAGCAGGTCGGGCGTCGCACGGATCACGTGCACGATCGACGTGCGCGGCACATCGACACCGAAATCGGACACCTCCCAGCCCCGCAGCCGCAGCAGATCGCCGCGCATCGCCACCGGGAGCGCATGGAACTCGTCGAGTTCGCCCTTCGCCCATCGCTCGCCGATGCTGACCATCGCAGGCGTCAGGACGTCGAGATAGATCTCGTCGAGTTCGGCCCCGGCCGTCATCGCTGCTTCGACCACACTCCAACAACCCGGCGCGTCTCCGGCGACGAGACGCGCCTCCAGGCGCGCCGACCACGGTGCCTTGCGGTTGCGTGGCCCACCCTTCCCCGAAGGTCCCGTGGCAGCAGCCGCCTCGGTCGCCTCCGCCCGGAAGCGGTCGAGTGCCGAACGCTGGACCTGCCAGATCCCACCCGACTTCGACGCCTCCATCACCCCGAGACGCACGTACCGGTACGCCGTCATGTAGTGCACGCCGAGTTCATCGGCAGCTTCCTGGAGCGTGAGTACAGCATCGGTCATGTGAGGTCCCCGGCCGTCGACGGCCACCGGACGCTAGAGC
>CAYGKI010000464.1:2212-2512 GCA_964350235.1 uncultured Gemmatimonadaceae bacterium
ACCGTGCGCGATGACGGTGCGACATGAACCGGGCGTCATGGACGCCGCGCTGGTTCGGGTTCGGCCCTGGTCTCCCGGGATCAGCGTCGGTTCGGGATCAGCCCTGTTTGGCGTTCCAGCGCTCGCGGGCCAGACGGCCTCGTTCGAGCAGGTGCGCGGGCACCCGCTTCGCGGCCTCCGACAACTCGGCGCCGCCGGAGTCACCGCCACCGCCGCCGGAGTCCGCCGCCGGTTCCTCGGGCTGCAGATCCTCGAAGCTCGGCGGTGCCACCCCCGGCTTCCAGTACTGGAAGCCGGGGG
>CAYGKI010000465.1:0-2510 GCA_964350235.1 uncultured Gemmatimonadaceae bacterium
GCCGTTCAAGGGCCTGCTCTTGGGGCTGTTCTTCATCTCCGTGGGGGCCTCCATGGACGTGGGGCTGGTGGTGGAGAGCCCGGGTCTCGTGGTGGGGATGGCCATGGGCATCGTGGCCCTGAAGTTCGGGGTCCTGGCGGCGCTGGCCCGGCTCTTCGGCATGGGGCTGGACGAGGCGTTCCTGTTCGCCCTCGCCCTCCCGCAGGTGGGTGAGTTCGGCTTCGTGCTCTTCTCCTTCGCCAACCAGGAGGGCGTCCTGGACGGTGCCGTCACCGATCCGCTGGTGGCCAGCGTGGCGCTGAGCATGGCGGTGACCCCCCTCCTCCTCATCGCCAACGAGCGCCTCATCCGCCCGCGCTTCGGCACCCGGGAGACCCCGGAGCGGGCCCCCGACGAGATCGACGAGCGGAGCCGGGTCCTCATCGCCGGCTTCGGGGCGTTCGGGTCGACGCTGGGCAGGCTCCTCACGGCGAACCGGGTGCGGACCACGGTCCTGGACATCGACTCGGAGCGCGTGGAACTCCTCCGGAAGCTGGGGCTCAAGGTCTACTACGGCGACGCCACCCGGACCGACCTGCTGGAGGTGGCGGGCGCGGCGGAGGCGGACCTCCTGGTGGTGGCGGTGGACACGCCGGAGAAGACCATGGAGGTGGCGCGTACGGCCCTGCATCACTTCCCGAACCTCACGGTGATGGCCCGGGCCTTCGACTGGCAGGATGCCCACGAGCTCCTGGAAGCCGGCGTCCACCGGGTGTACCGCGAGAACCTGGACGCGTCCCTTCGCATGGGCGCGGAGGCGCTCACCCACCTGGGCTTCCGGGCGTACCACGCCGAGCGCGCCAGCCAGAAGTTCCTCCGCCACGACGAGGAGTCGGTGCGGGAGCTGACGGCGGTGCGCGGCGAGGACCGGTCCCGATACTTGTCGGCCGTCCGCCAGCGGATCCAGGACCTGGAGACGCTCCTCCGCGCCGACCTCGGCGAGCGCGATCTGGACCGCGACGCCGGGTGGGATCCGGAATCCCTACGCACCGAGTACAGCGGCGACGGGGAGGAATGAGGAGCGCCCTGGAGGCCGGGCGCGGGGCCCGGGGCCGCCTCACCCCTTGACCAGCAAGGGGTCTGCGGTATACCTATGTCACGTAGGGGTGTGCCGACGGATCCGTCCGTTGGGGGCACCCGGGTGTTTGGGGAGGCCCCGCACGCGTGGGGCCCCGTGCCCCGGGAGGGCGTCATGAGCGGAAGCGATCTCTTCACCGGAACGCTGGACATCCTGGTCCTGCGCACCGTGCAGGCGGGGCCCCTCCACGGCTACGCCATCGGCAAGGCCCTGCGCGACCGCACCGACGGCGTGCTCTCCGTGGAGGAAGGCGCCTTGTATCCCGCCCTGCACCGGCTCCAACGCCGCGGCCTGCTGGACTCCGCGTGGGGCAAGACCGAGACGGGCCGGCGGGCCAAGTTCTACCGGCTCAGCGAGACGGGGCGGGCGCACCTCCAGGAGGAGGCGGCCCGGTGGCGGGAGTATTCGGGGGCGGTGCAGACGATCCTGGACGGGGTCGGGGAGGGGTGACGTGGCGAGGTGGCCGTTCCGGCGATGGCCGGGTCCCGGGGAGCTGGATGGGGACGTAGACGCCGAGATCCGCGAGGAGATCGAGCTGTACCTGGAGCTCCGTGCCCGGGAGTTGATGGACCAAGGGATGGCCCCGAGGGAGGCGCGGCGGGAGGCCGAGCGCCTTTTCGGGGATCGGGGGAAGATCGAGAGCCGGCTGCGCAAGGAGGCGCGGCGGCGTGGGGACCGTGACGGGGGGTGGATGATGAGGTGGTCGATGAAGGACGTGACTTACGCTTTGCGGGGACTTCTGCGGAATCCCGCATTCTCCGTGGTGGCCATCCTCACCCTGGGCGTGGCCCTGGGGAGCAACACGGCCATCTTCTCTGTCCTGGACGCGGCGGTGCTCCGGGCCCTCCCGTTCCCGGACCACCAGCGGTTGGTCTTCGTCAACGGATACCATCTCCAGGACGGTCAGCGGGCCATCCGCAACGCCTCCATCCCCGAGTTCCGCGACTGGCGGGAACGGTCCCGCTCCATCGATCCCATGGTGGGCTACGACGTCACCAGCGTGACCCTGTCCCGGTCCGGCGAGGGCGCGGAGCGCGTCGTCATGGAGACGGTGAGCGAGCGGTACTTCGAGCTCGTGGGCGCGGACGTGGCCCTGGGGCGGACCTTCACCCAGGAAGAGCTCACCGTCCCCGACGCCTATCCCGTGGCGGTGCTCTCCCACGCGCTGGCCAACGCGGCACGCCTCTTCGAGGTGCTCGCGCGCGGCCTCGAGGTCACCGAGCTCGAGCTCGGCGATGGCGCGGTAGCCGAGCCCGGTGCAGAGCAGCCGGCCCTCGTCGATCTCCTCGATGATCTGCGCGCCCTCGGCGTACGCGTCTCGCGCCTCCTCGAGCTGACCCTCGAGCTGCGCGGCGCCGCCGAGGATCTGCAGCATCAGCGCCTCCGCGACGCG